>JBDQKN010000014.1:0-16110 GCA_040263235.1 Ilumatobacteraceae bacterium | reverse complement strand
GATCGTCGGGTCACTCCGGCGCAAGGACGTCATCTCGGCAAGGAACCGCACGGCTCGATCGGTCGGCGACGCCGGCCCGGTGGCCGCGTCGACGTCGAACAGGTCCGAGAGTGGGTCGACAACGAGCACCGGAAGAGTGACGCCGTCCTCGAGGTCGATGGCTGCCATGAGGGTTGTATCGACTGGCCCAGGAGGAAGACCGTTGTAGAGCACGAGTGCATCCCACGTCATCACGACCGTCTGGGCGCCGAGGGAGCGTAGGAGCGTTCCACCCTGCGAAGTCAGCGCTGTTTCGGTGACCGCGGGATGAGCAAACCACACTTGGCGCGCAACGGGTGTGCCGGGGAATGTCGCAGCTAGTTCATCGACACCTGACACCATTTCGCTGGCGAACAGATCGTTGAGTCCGGCCAACGCTGCCGCTGACGGGTCGACCCGGCGATGGGGAAGAGCCGCCAATTCGACGCCGTCGGCCATCTCGTCCACGAATGATCCGTCGAGACCAACGGTTAACCCGCCTTCCTCGAGGACGGGGATCAGAGCGGGATCCCACGCCACCATGACCGGAAGCGACGTTGCTGCCAGCACCCCGTAGAGGGCCTCAACTTCGGAGCGCACACGCAGTTGTTGGGTGGTCTCGTCGACCACGGTGGCCGTGTCACCGTCGATGGTGTCAGCTCCTCCGACTGCTGCGACCACGGCGAATTCCATCGGAGCCGGAGCGAGCACATTGAGACCGACGTCAATGATGGTCGTGTGCTCGGCGACCATCGTCTGGTCGACCATGACCGACACCGAGATCGGAGTGAGCCCAAATTCGACGAGTTCAAGAGCGTCCGGATCGGTGGGTAACGGCCCTGACCGGGTGATCACCGGTGGAGCAAGATTGAGGGTGAGGCGGCCATCGGCGGCATTCTGATCGACCACATCAGCAAGCGGCACGGTCCACACGTCGACGATCGGGCCCGGTTCTCCCTCGAGGGCCTTGGCCACATCGAAGCGATCCGTAACGGCTCCATGCGCCGCGACGCGAACCATGCCGATATCGCTCGGGAGAGCAACAGGCAGAGGAATCGTGCTCGTTGTCGTGGTGCTCTCAATAGGGCCCAATGAGTCGCCGGTATCGGTCGTTGTGCTGGGAGCCTCAGCGACGGGAGCCGTTGTCGTTGTTGTTGTGGTGGTGATCGAATCGGCGGTTATCGAATCGCCCGTGAGCACATACTGGAGATCGATCACGTCGGTGACGAAGAACCTCTGATCTCTCAACACCAATGCATCGTCAGTTCCCGCCGCCGACGAACCGCCAGCAGTGAGCGTCATGGCGGTAGTGGCCAACACGAACCCCAGCGCCAGCGAACGACGGCTCGTCACGACGCTCATTGTGGTGGCCCTGTTAGGTCGAACTCGGCGACTAGGAGCCGCTCAGCGAGTGGCACAAATCCGCATGATTCATAGAGGGCGGCGGCTTGACGGTTGGTGACCGATGTATTGACCAGCGCTCGATCCGCACCTCGCCGCACCATCCAAGCGACCGCATCAGCGACCAGCGTCGTTCCCAAACCACGGTGCCGATGCGCCGGCGAGACGGCGAGGCGCTGCACATAGCCCGTCGATCCGCTCAGACCGCTGACAGCGAACCCGGTGACCGGACTTCGACGCTCGTTCGTTCGCGTCGCCCGGGCGAACGGAGTTGCACCAATGGCGTCAGCGAGCGCGGCAGGGTCGTGCGCCCAGCGAGGCCCGAAGGCAACACGATCGACTGCGGCAGCGTGACGAAGATGCCAACGATGAAGCGGGCGAACACGACGACTGGGCCGCCGAGCGTGACGGTGATCGAGGAGGCACTCAAACAGCAACAGTTCGTCGATCACACGGAAGCCGATAGCGGTTACAAGGTCCGCGCCGGAGGTGCGAAGGGCTCCAGTTCGAATGAGTCGGGCTCCTGATTCCTTGGCCTGGTCGACAAGGTTGACGAGTTGGGTTCGATCGATCTCACCGGCATGGTCAGTCACGGTGATGAGAGCGATCGTTGGATCGTAGGGCCAGGTTCCAAGTCGAAGAGTCGCCTGAGAGGCAACAGGAGCGAGGGCAGACTCCCGGGCGCGACTCGGATCGGTGTTCACCACTCGTGTGACCGGTCCCTGTCTCTGCTGCACCGGATGCGACGGTAGTCGCAAGACAATGGGAGTACCCGACGAGCCGCCAGTAGTCTCGCTCGGGTGATCCCCGAGCGTTTCGGCCCGGTCCTCGACGAAGTCGCCCCGCTCGCCGGGGCGTTTGGCGCGGCCGGTCATCGTCTGTATGTCGTTGGCGGCACGGTGAGAGACCTTCTGCTTGGTGGTGATTCGTTCAGCGCAGCGCACGACATCGACCTGACAACCTCGGCGCGTCCCGACGAAATCAAGGCCTGCCTTGCGGGCGTGGCAGACACGATCTGGACCCAGGGTGAGCGCTTCGGAACCATCGGGGCTCGGATTGGTGATCGGATCTATGAGATCACCACCTTTCGGGCTGAGTCGTACACCGACGACTCACGTAAACCTCACGTCGTTTATGCCGACGACGTTGAGACTGACTTGGCTCGTCGTGACTTCACGGTGAACGCAATGGCTCTCGAGGTGACGTCCGACGACCCGGTACTTGTCGATCCGCACGATGGTGCGATTGACCTCGTCACGCGTGTGCTGCGAACACCACTGTCACCCGAGGAGAGCTTCAGCGACGATCCGCTGCGAATGCTGCGCGCTGCTCGCTTCATCACGCGGTTGGAGCTTGCCCCAGTAGAGGGCCTCATGGAGGCTGTGAGGGAGATGGCGCCTCGGCTGGCGATCGTGTCGGCCGAACGAATCCGCGATGAGTTCGACAAGTTGATCTGTGCCGAACATCCGACGGCGGGCTTGTGGTTTCTCGTCGAGACTGGCCTTGCTGAACAGTTCCTCCCAGAACTTCCGGCGATGCGTCTCGAACATGACCCGATTCATCGACACAAGGACGTTCTCACGCATACCTTCGCCGTGGTCGAGAATGTTCGACCTCACCATGAACTCCCCGAGGAGCGGCGAGATTTCGATTTCCGGATCGTTCGGTTGTCGGCGCTGTTCCACGACATCGGCAAACCGCGCACCCGCGGCTACCTCAAAGGGAAAGGCACGACTTTTCATCACCATGATGCGGTCGGTGCGAAAATGACTCGGCGACGACTCATCGACATGCGGTATTCAAACGACGACGTCGAGGCCATCACCGAACTGGTGGCCCTGCACCTTCGCTTTCACACCTACCGCCTCGGGTGGAGCGATGCCGCTGTTCGCCGTTACGTTCGAGACGCCGGCGATCTGCTCAGCGAACTGAACGTCTTGACACGGTGCGACTGCACGACGCGCAACGAGCGGAAGGCCCGAACGTTGAGCCAACGGATGGACGAACTCGAGGAGCGCATCGCCGAGTTGGCTGTGGCCGAGGAACTGGCAGCACTTCGTCCCGAACTCGACGGACGACAGGTGATGGAACACCTGGGCGTTCAGCCCGGGCCGGTCATCGGTGAGGCGCTCAGTCATCTGATGGAGATCCGCCTTGAGGAGGGCATCATCGGGACCGACGAGGCGTATGCCCGGCTCGACGCGTGGTTCGCCGAGCGGTCGAGTAACTGAGCCGAGGCTCTGCTGACCAGTAGCGTCGGGTCATGGTCGGCTCGGGTTCCATCAGCGCCATAGAGGTGCCACCCGGTCTGATTGCCACCGTCGCTGTCGCTGGCGTTGCTGCTCTCATTGCTATCGGTGCCACCCTGAGAGAGAGACGTGTGCGGCGCATCTCGACCATCCCGACCATCGTCGAGGTTTCCCCGGAGTCGACCCAGGCCACACGAGCACTGCTCGACGATCTCGACGAACCGGTACTGCACCTCGACGACGATGGTGTGGTCACGGCAGCGAACCGAGCGGTTGGCATCATGCTCGACGTCGCTGACGAGGAGGTTCTCGGCACTCATATCGATGACTGGCTAGCCGAGCCCGACATCGGTTGCCTCGACCCGTGGATCGGACCGCTTCGAAGCGACCCCAACCGTCCCGTCGATGGCGACGGTCGCCCTCATGTCGCTGTTGATGCAACGATGCTCGCCGCTGCCGGTCGTCCGGTGGCGGTCGGCATCATGGTTCGTCGGCGCCGTGACGGCGGCGGTCCGGTGTTACTGCGTTTCGTCGACCGTGATCGAGCTGCCGATCAGCGACTGGCTCTCGACCAGGCTCGGCACCGATTCCATCAGGCCTTCCAGTCGGCACCGACCGGGATGGCCCTTGTGCGACTCGACGATGGTCGCATCGTCGATGCCAATGGGTCGTTGGCGGAGATGTTGCAACGTAGCCCCGAGGAACTGGTCGGTCGAACACTTCGGGAACTCACTCACCCTGACGACCTGCGAGCCGCTCAGTCGCAACGGGCGCAACTCGAACTCGGCGTGGTTGATTCTTACATCGTCGATCAGCGGTATCGACGGCGTGATGGGAGTTATGTCACCGCACGAACCCGGGTTGCTGTCTCCGAGGATGATGGCGTGATGCTCGCCATCAACCACATTGAAGATGTAACCGAGCAGCGACGTTCAGCTGAACAACTTACCCATGCAGCCCGGCATGACGAACTGACCGGCTTGGCGAACCGCTCGTATTTGATGCAGGTGCTCGCTCAACGACTGACCGGCGCGCAACCGGGTTCGGTCGGACTGCTCTTCATCGACCTCGATCACTTCAAGGTGGTCAACGACAGTCTGGGCCATGCCCTTGGTGACGACCTCCTTCGGCAAGTGGCCGAACGGCTTACCGGAGCGGTTCGTGAGGGCGATCTCCTCGCCAGATTTGGCGGTGACGAGTTCGTGGTGGTGCTCGACGGCCGCGGTGGCCCCGTCGACGCCTCGACCGCCGCCGATCGACTACGAACGGCAGTGCATCCACCAGTGGAGGTTGATGGACACGAATTCTTCGTGACGGTCAGTGTCGGGTGGTCGACTAATCACGACGCCGGAATGAACCCTGACGAGATGCTGCGAGACGCCGACGCGGCGATGTATCGGGCCAAGAGTCGGGGCCGGGACTGCGTTGAAGCATTTCAGGTCGGCGGCCACGAATCTGGCGTACATGCACTGAGAACGGTGGGCGAACTGCGTCGTGGACTTGAACGGTCGGAGATCGTTCCCTATTTCCAACCGATCATCGAACTTCAGAGCGGGCGACTCACCGGTTTTGAGGTGGTGGCCCGATGGCTTCACCCAGACCGCGGTCTGTTGCCGCCGGCGCAGTTCCTTCCCTTTGCCGAAGAATCCGGGCTGCTCCTCACCCTCGGTGCCGAGATGATGCGGAGTTCGCTGTCGCAGATGGCTCGGTGGCGTGCCGCGGGTCATGCATTCGCCGAAGGGTCGGTTGCAGTCAATGTGGGCAGTCGGCAATTGATCGATGCGTCATTTCTGCCAACGGTTGTGGAGGTGCTTGATGAGACTGGTATCGATCCAGATTCCGTCTGGTTCGAGATCACCGAGTCGGCACTTCTTGCGGATGCCCGTGCCGCCACCTCGACCTTGAGGGAGGTTCGGAGTCTTGGTATTCACCTGTCGGTCGATGATTTCGGGACCGGCTATTCGTCGCTGACATATCTGAAGCGGTTTCCAGTGGAGGCGATCAAGATCGATCGCAGCTTTGTCACCGGTCTCGGGATCGAGGACGAGGACTCAACCATTGTTGAGGCGGTGGTGCAACTCGGCCGAGCACTCGGGCTGACGGTGATTGCTGAAGGGGTGGAAAGTCCGCTGCAACTCCAACGACTTCGCGACCTGCGCTGCGATCGCGGCCAGGGGTATCTGTTCGGGCGCCCACGACCCGCAACGCTGATCGAGAGCGAACTCGCTGGAGGTCGGTGATTCAGTCGCCGAGTTTGTGTGCCCGTATTACGAGGGTGTGAGGGGCGTGCTGGGTCGGGCCGGCGCCGTATTCGCGCAGCAGGTCGACGTCGAAATTCGTTCTGCGTAGTGCATCAAACCAGTCACCGATGGTTCGCCCCGCGGTGCCGTATGGAACCGCAACTCTGCCCGTGGCCGGATCAGCTGGGCCGACTCCGCGCACAGGATGGACTGCGGCGACGACCAATGCTCGACCCGCCTGGAGGACACGGTGGACCTGCCGGAGCACCCGAAGGAGGTCATCGACATCGTCGAGGGAGCCGTCGGCGATGACGAGATCGACAGAAGAACTGCTGGCAAAGCCGAGGTCGCCGAGGTCGGCATGGTGGCATTCGACGACGGCATCGAGTTCGCCGGCTCGACGTCGAAGCTGGGCGATGCGGTCTGGATCAGGGTCGACAGCTATTGCTTTCACGCCGAGCAGTGCCGGAACGAGGGAATTTTGGTGAGGTCCGATGCCGAGTTCGAGAACTCGGCGTGCCTGAGCGGGATCACCAGTGATGCGTCGACCGACCTGCTCGCCGGTGAGCGTGCCGAGTCGGATGGAGCGCTGATCATCAGACATCAGCCCAGTGTGGTCGTGTGACTGGCAATCGCGTCGGTTCTGCGCTGAGAGCGGTCGACGGGCGACGGTATTGTTCTCCCATGTCGACGGCGGACTTCTCGGTGGGGCGCCTGCGGGGCGCGCCCGAGAGGGGAGGCATCGTCGATCATCGTCTTGCCCGACGGATGCTGGTGAATCAGGTCCGAATCGGTCGGCTTCGGCGTGACGAGGTTTGTGATGCTCACCCGGAGTTGATTCGTGCGGCGGCCAATGTCGGCACCGAGACCGAGGCGTGTTGTCCAATTTGCGAGGAGGAGAATCTCCGTCTCGTTACATATGTATTCGGTCATCGACTCCCACCGCAAGGACGGTGCGTCTCGACGGCGAAGGAGATGCGTCAACTGGCCGCCCTCGGTCGAGATTTACGTGCGTACGTGGTTGAAGCATGTTGTGGCTGTCGGTGGCACCATTTGTTGCGCGTTCTGCCGGTGTGATGCGCTCGGCGCTGACGGTGGCCGTCGCGGTGACGTGTGCCGTTGCCTGTGGCACATCTGATATCCAAGATCCAGTGGTCTCGACCCCTGCGCTCTCAGCCCCGACCGGTTTTGAGCGGCGTATCGGTGTTGCCGATGGTGGCGGGAATCAGCCCGTGTCGATGTGTCTGTGGGTGGCCGACACGCCACAGACCCGTTCGACCGGCATGATGGGGGCCTCGACGTTTGGCGAGGCGGACGCCATGGTCTTTGTGGCCGACGCCCCAACCACAGGGAAATTCTGGATGTGGAATACCTCGATGGATCTGTCGATTGCGTTCTACAACAGGTCTGGCGCCTTTCTCGACGCCTTTGATATGGCTGTGTGCAACTCAGCCGATCCGGACGGGTGTCCGCGTTACGACACTCCGGTGGGCTATTCGACGGCAATCGAAACAGCTGTTGGTGACCTCGAGCGCCTCGGACTGGTGCCGGGATCGACCTTCACCCTCACCGACAGGGCGTGTTCCTCCGCATCGTCGCCGTGATCGGCCTGTGTGTCACACCCCGATGCGACGATTGGGTCATGGTCCACTCTGGATGCGGAGCCGCTAGCCTCCACCTCTCCATATCCACCCTGCTCCGTCGTGTCCGCTTCGTGCGGTTCGAGGGGGCCACGGTCGCAGAAGGCGGCCACGTCCGAAGGGAGTCATGCACCACATGATGCGTGCTTACGAAATGATGGTCATCATCGACGGTGACGTCGACGACCCGAAGGCCCAAACCTGGGTCAAGGCGGTCACCGATGGCATCACCGCTGCTGGCGGTTCAATCCACGGCAAGCCCGACTGGTGGGGCAAGCGTGCCTTCGCCTATCCGATCCATAAGAAGGAATCGGGCTACTACCTCGTCGTCGAGTGCTTGGCCCCCGCCGGCTCCCTCGACGAACTCGAGCGCTCGCTCCGTCTCGCAGACGACATCGTCCGCCACAAGCTCATCCGCCTACCCGAGTCCGAGGCTGAGCGCCGCGGCATGGCGGGCACCGCTGCCTGAGTGCAGCTGACGAAGGGAAACGTCAATGGCAACGAACACCATCACACTGATTGGGAACCTCACCCGAGATCCTGAACTTCGGTACACCGCCGGTGGCCGGGGCGTCGCCAGCTTTGGCTTGGCCGTCAATCGTCGGTACCAGGTCAACGGTGAATGGCAGGAGCAGGTCTCCTACTTCAACATCGTCTGCTGGGCCGACCTCGGTGAGAACGTCGCAGCCACGATGACCAAGGGCAATCGGTGCATCGTCACCGGTCGCATCGAGCAGCGTGACTACGAGACCCAGGCCGGTGAGAAGCGCACGGTGTTTGAAGTCGTGGCCGACGAAGTCGGCCCCAGCCTCCGCTGGGCAACGGCGCGCATTGAGCGCACCGAGCGCACCGACGGCGGATTCAGCGGCGGATCGACGCCCACTCGCTCAGGCGGTGGCGGCGGCGGTGCGCAGACCGATCCCGTCTACGGCGACGAAGAACCCTTCTGATTATCCGCTGACACCACCACTCGTACACAGAACTCGTCCAGGAAGGACCACCCATGGCAAAGAAGCCAGCACCCCGCGGCGCACGCTCTCGTGACGCCGCACCCCGCAAATTCAAGAAGAAGACCAGCCCCCTTGTCATCGACAAGGTTGAGTACGTCGATTACAAAGATGTTGACCTGCTCACGCGATTCATGAGCGACCGCGGCAAGATCCGCAACCAGCGGATCACCGGCAACGACGTTCAGCAGCAGCGTGAAGTAGCCAACGCCATCAAGATCGCTCGCGAGATGGGCCTGTTGCCGTACGCCCGGCGTGTGGCTGCGGCCTCTCGTGGACGTTCATCACGCGATGGTGATCGCCGTCCTCGCCGTGACGATCGGGTCGAAGACCAGAACGTCGAGTCAGTGAACGATGAGGCTGTCAACGAAGCCACCGAGAGCGATGCCGTCGACACCGTCGGCACCGAGGACGAGGAGGCCTGATATGAAACTCATCCTCCGTAACGACATGCAGGGTCTCGGCAAGCGCGGCGACATCGTCGACGTCGCCGACGGTTACGCCCGGAACTACTTGCTCCCCAAGGGGGCGGCAATCATGGCAACTCCGGGAGCCGTTGAGCAGGCCGCTCGCATGCGCCGTGCCCGTGATCTTCGTGATGCCAGCGACCGTGAGGCAGCCACCACCGTGGCGTCCGCACTGGTGCCGAAGGTGATTGAGGTGTCCGCCAAGGCGGGCACCGAAGGTCGTCTCTTTGGCTCGGTCACCGCGGCTGACATTGCCGAGGCGATTGAGGCGCAGACGTCGATCGTGATCGATCGTCGGCAACTTGAGGTCGAGGAGCAGATCAAGACACTCGGACAGCATGTGGTGCGAGCCAACCTGCACGCCGAGGTCTCGTTCCCGGTCACCATTGAGGTCGTCGCTTCCTGACGACCCAAGCGAGATGAATTCTTCGATGAGCGGCCGGTTCGATCCGAGTGATCGAACCGGCCGCCGTCGCGTCTGGGTTCATCCACAGCCTGCTTCCATGTTGTCCACAGGGAAATCCACAAGATTCACCTCTTCCTTCCCACAGGCCAGAGGTGTGAGAGTGTCGCCACGATGAGTGACGATGCACCCTTCCCTCCGCCGGACGACTCGTACGCACCTGAGCAGGACGATGAACGGCGCCCAGGCAACCGTCGCCGTGGAGGTGACCAGCCTCGCCGTCGAGGTGGAGCCGGCCGAGTGCCACCCCACAACCTCGAGGCTGAGGAGTCAGTACTTGGAGCCCTGCTCCTTTCGAGAGACGCCATCGGGGTTGTTGCCGAGCGAGGGCTGAGCCCCGACGACTTTTATCGCCCTGCTCACCGCCACATTTACGACGCGATCCGATCGCTCTATGCATCAGCTGGACCGGTGGATGTGGTCACGGTGGCCGACGAACTACGACGGAACGGACTGCTCGACGAGGTTGGCGGATCGGAGTCGTTGCACGAACTCCAGAACAGCACCCCTGCGGTGTCGAGCGCAGCCCACTACGCCAAGATCGTCAGCGACACCGCACTGCTCCGCCGGTTGATCCACGTAGCCGGCGATATCGCTGAACTTGCATACAGCGAGCCGGACGATGTGACGTCAGCGCTCGACGACGCCGAGTCGAAGGTATTTGCGGTTGCTGAGGATCGAGTAGCCGACACCACGGCCAATCTTGAGGACCTGTTACCGGGAATGCTCGAGCATCTCCAGGCCAACTACGACCGCGGCGACACCGTGACCGGCACGCCGACTGGTTTCGTCGACCTCGACGAACTGCTGTCAGGACTCCAACCGAGCGCCCTCTACATCGTCGGTGCCCGCCCCGCTATGGGAAAGAGTGCCTTTGGTCTCAATATCGCGTCGCATGTCGCCATGCAGACCCGCGAGCCGGTGCTGGTGTTCTCACTCGAGATGGGCCACCACGAGCTCACACAGCGAATCTTGGCCTCTGAGGCTCGAGTCGACTCAACGAAGTTGCGCAACGGAAAGCTCGCCGACGGTGATTGGTCGAAGATCGGTAAGGCGATCGGTCGCCTTGAGGTGCCGATGTTCCTCGATGACAATCCACGTGTCACCGTTATGGAGATTCGGGCCAAGGCCCGTCGCATCAAGGCCCGTCACGGCGGGCTGGGTCTGATCGTGATCGACTACCTGCAACTCATGAGCTCAGGTGGGTTCGTTGAGAACCGCCAGCTAGAGGTGTCGGAAATCAGCCGAAACCTGAAGGTTCTTGCCCGTGAGCTGGAAGTCCCGATCATGGCGCTCAGCCAGTTGAGCCGCCGTCTTGAAGAGCGGTCCGACAAGCGCCCAATGTTGGCCGACCTTCGCGAGTCTGGCTCGCTCGAACAGGATGCCGACGTGGTGATGTTCCTCTATCGCGACGAGGTGTATCACCCTGACACCCCTGACAAGGCAACGGCAGAAGTGATCGTGGCCAAGCATCGTGCTGGCCCGATCGGCACGAAGAAGTTGGTCTTCCTCGGCCAGTACACACGCTTCGAGAACGCCGCTCGCGGCGGCGGTGTCTGAGCACCCGCGTAGCGGCATACTCGTCTGGTGAATCGCGACGATCTCGCTGTCGAGATGAAGGGCGTGGTGAAGCGCTTTGGTGACACCACTGCACTCGACGGCGTCAACCTTGCTGTTCCACGCGGTGCTGTCTACGGGTTGCTCGGCCCGAACGGTGCCGGCAAGACCACCTCGGTGAGGGTGTTGACCACGCTCGTTCGTCCCGACAGCGGAGTCGCCCTCATCGACGGGATCGACGTGACAGCTGACCCGAATGCTGTGCGACGACGGATCGGACTCACTGGGCAGTACGCAGCGGTGGACGAGCGCCTCACCGCCCGGGAGAACCTCATCTACGTTGGGCGACTGTTCCATCTCGGCGTGCCGGCATCGCGCGGGCGGGCGGTAGACCTTCTCGACCGGTTCGACCTCGCCGAAGCAGCCGATCGGCCGGTGAAGGGGTTCTCCGGTGGGATGCGCCGCCGGCTCGATATAGCAATGAGCCTCATCGCCAATCCGTCAGTGTTGTTCCTCGATGAGCCGACCACCGGGCTCGATCCTCGGAGCCGTCTCGCGATGTGGGACGTCATTGCTGACCTTGCGGCAGACGGCACCACGGTGCTCCTCACCACCCAGTATCTGGAGGAGGCTGACCGATTGGCAGAGCGGGTGGTGGTTATCGACCACGGGCGCGTCATTGCCGAGGGCACTCCCGACGAACTCAAGGCACGAACCGGTGGAGCCCTGCTGACCGTGTCGATCGCTCGGGCAGAGAATCTCGAGCGGGCAATGACGGTGCTGACGCCGCTGTGTACTGGGCGGGTGGAGGCCGGCGAGGGTGACCGGTCGTTGGTCGCGCCGATCATCGCCGGTGATCGAGTTGTGCCCGGAGTGATCAGAACGCTCGATGAGGCCGGGATCGATGTGCTCGACGTCGCTGTTCGACGGCCATCGCTTGATGATGTGTTCCTCGCTCTCACTGGACAGATCGCCACCGAGGAGGTCTCCGAGTGATCGATTGGCTGCGGTGGACTTTGCATGACTCTTGGGTGGAGGCAGAGCGTCATCTTCGGGTGATCCCTCGAAACATCGAGATACTGATCTTCGCGACGATCCAGCCGATCATGTTTCTCGCGTTGTTTGCATATGTCTTCGGTGGGTCGATCTCAATCCCAGGATTTGCTGACTACAACCAGTTCTTGATGCCTGGGATCTTCAGCCAATCGTTGGTGTTCGGCTCGGCCTTCACCTCGATCGGCCTAGCAGAGGATCTCTCGAAAGGACTGGTCGACCGCCTGCGATCACTTCCGATGAGTCGGTCGGCGGTGATCATCGGTCGAACTGTGAGCGATCTGGTTCGCAACCTGTTCACCTTCGTGGTCATGTTCGGCGCCGCTTTCGCTCTCGGGTTCCGATTCAAGGGTTCTCTGCTTGACGCTGCTACGGCAACTGCGCTTCTCGTGTTGTTTTCCTATGCGCTGAGTTGGGTCCAGGCAGTCATCGGACTAGCTGTCTCGTCAGTTGAGGCAGCCAACTCGGCTGGATTCATCTGGATGTTTCCCTTGACTTTCGTGTCCTCTGCTTTCGTCGATCCTTCGACGATGCCGGGATGGCTTGAGGTAGTCGCCGATGCCAACCCGTTCACGGTGGTGACCAACGCGGCGCGCTCGATGTACAACGGATTGCCTGCGGGGAGCGACCCTTGGTGGTCGTTGGCCTGGTCGATCGGCCTGATCGTTGTCTTCTCGACGGTGGCAACCCGTCGGTTCTCACGGTCAACGTCGGCCTGAGTGCCGAGCTCCGGTTCGGTGGAGATCGGCACGACTTCGGTACCGTGCTCAAATGGCGACCACGGCCCGCGACCTCCTCGGCGAAATTGATTTTGATCCAGCCGAGCTGAAGGCCAAATACCTTCATGAGCGCGACAAGCGCATCCGCCCGGAGGGCAACGAACAGTACGTCGAGATTTCTGATCGTTTCGCTCATTTCGGTGAGGATCCCTGGGCTGACCGCTCGCTGAGCCGCGAGCCGCTAACCGATCACGTCGATGCGGTGATCGTCGGTGCTGGCTTTGGCGGACTCCTTGCGGGGGCGCGCCTTCGCGATGCCGGCTTCAGTCGGATTCGAATCATCGATAGTGCAGGTGATGTCGGTGGCACCTGGTACTGGAACCGCTACCCGGGTGCTGCGTGCGATGTGCAGTCGTACATCTACCTGCCCCTGATCGAGGAGCTCGGTGCGATGCCGGCTCACAAATATTCGTTCGCCCCCGAGATCATGGAGCACTCCCGACGAATCGCACGCCAGTACAACCTGTATGACGATGCCTGTTTCCAGACCGGTGTCGCTGGTATGGACTGGGACGAGAGCGCAGGTCGTTGGGTCATCACCACCGACCGAGACGACTGTATGACCGCCCAATTCGTGGTGCTCGCAACCGGGCCACTCAACCGCCCCAAGCTGCCCGGCATCCCCGGAATCGGGTCGTTTGAGGGACACACCTTCCACACGAGTCGATGGGACTACGACTACACCGGCGGTGACACCTACGGAAACCTCACTGGTCTCGCCGATAAGCGCGTAGGCATCATCGGCACCGGCGCCACAGCAGTGCAGTGCATTCCGCACCTCGCTGAGGGCGCCGAGCATCTCTACGTGTTCCAGCGAACCCCCTCATCGGTCGATGTCCGAGATAACGCTCCGACCGATCCCGATTGGTTTGGATCGCTCGAACCGGGATGGCAGCAGCGCTACATGGCGAACTTCACGGCCTTGGTCTCGGGCTATGACGAGCCAGAGGACCTGATCGGCGACGGGTGGACCGAGATTTTCCGCGGGCTGACCGGCATCGCTGCAAAGGACGCATCGAGACAACTCGGCCGCCGCCTCGACCCTCTTGAAAAAGTCGAAATGATGGAGCTGCTCGACTATCGAAAGATGAACGGCGTCCGTGGCCGGGTCGACAGTGTGGTCGAGAATCGCTCGACGGCAGAGATGCTCAAACCGTGGTACCGCCAGTTCTGCAAGCGACCCTGTTTCCATGATGGCTATCTCCCCGCGTTCAATCGGGAGAATGTCACCCTCGTCGACACCGATGGCCGAGGCGTAGAACGAATCACTCCGAACGGCGTCGTGGTCAATGGAGTGGAGTATCCCGTCGACTGCTTGGTCTTCTCAACTGGGTTTGAGGTTGGAACCGGGTACACGCGACGTGCCGGGTTCGACGTGCGCGGACGGAATGGCATTGAATTGTCGAGACGTTGGGCGGATGGTGCTCGAACATTCCATGGGCTTCAGTCGCGTGGATTTCCCAATATGGCCTTCATCGGCTTCATCCAGACTGCGACCACGGTCAACATCCCCCACGCCCTCGCAGAACAGGCTTCGCACCTTGCTCACATCCTGTCTGAGGTCAGGTCGCGTGGCTTCGATGTCGTTGAAGCCTCCGAGGAAGCAGAGCAGTCGTGGCAGGACGAGATCGCGCGGACGGCGGTAATGGCTCGGTCGTTCTACGAGGAGTGCACGCCTGGGTACTACAACAACGAGGGCCGGGTGACCGACGGCACTGGCTATGCCGCCGGCATGTACGGCGGTGGTCCAGTGCGCTTCTTCAAGCTCCTCGCCGACTGGCGCGATGAGCCTGATCTACCTGGACTGGAACTTCGGTCAGCTGGCTGACCCATCGAGGATCGATTGAGCCTGGTCTCGAAGTTCGGTGAGGCGAACCTTCACACCGTTCGGACCGTCGGTCACAGGGAACTCATCAACTTCGATCACTCTGACCGGCACCTTGTACCGAGCAAGGGATGCTCGGCAGTGCTCAATGAGTGCGTCCTCTTGTAGAGATTTACCGTCAGCCAGGGTCACAAAGGCGACCGGTCGGGTGCCGGTTGACCGCTCAACCGCCACCACCTGAGCTCCAGTGACACCCGCGGCTTGCACCAACACATCGGTGATCTCAGCAGGCGCAACGAGGAAGCCACCAAGTCGAAGCACGTCGCCGAGCCGTGAGATGTAGTGGAAAGTCACTTCATCGTCCATCTCGGCAAGGTCACCGGTACGGAACCAGGTGGTTCCGTCTTCATCGATGACGAGGTGGCGGTCGGTCAGGTCTCGGTCGATCGCATCCCCGCCTTCACGTAGATATCCCGCGAACAGGCTTGGACCATGAAGCTGTAACTCACCTTCGACGACCCGGGCCCCTGCACTCTTCGAAACGAGTGTGCCTCCGGCCCGACTTCTCTCGGCGACGTCAAGCGTCGGGTCACGAAGTGCAAACAGGGCCTGCACTTCGCTCATCCCGTAGAGGCCGGTGAGCACAGCTCCATGGCTGGCACCTCGTTCGGCGATATCGCCCAAGGCTGCGTTGAACTGCGCGTAGCCGGCAAGACGGAGGTGCGACAGATCGGCCCCAGCCTCGAGCAGTCGATGCACCATGTCGTCGCTGCCATTCATGGTGGTGACGGTCTCGCGGTGCGTGAGGGCGACGGTCGCATGGAGGTCGAATCCATGGACGACGACGCGAGTGTTGCCGGCAATGGCGGCCATCAGCGACGTGAGACCAAAGGTGCCACACAATGGAAGAGCAACCAACACGGTGTCATCCGAGGTGTATCCGAATGACCCGACTACATCGACCGCATGGTCGACGATGGACCGTTGATGATGAAGCACCATTTTCGGCTTCGAGGTGGTTCCCGAGGTGGTGAAGATGATGTACGGATGGTCTAGGCGGTCGAGAGCGGGATCGTCGCCTGCAACTCCAGTAGCTGACGACAACTCTGGATGGCGCGCCCCTGACCGCGTGACGAGGTCATCCACCTCTGTTGGCGAGTATCGGGTGTTGACCGCCACGACGGTGAGGCCCCCAAGCGCAGCCGCGATCAGCAACTCGACGGCCTCTTGGTCGTTTCCTCGATGCAGTGCGATTCGGTCGCGAGGGGAGAACCCCTGCGACCGGAGGGCATCGAGTAACGACCGAGAGCGCTCGAACAGCGTTGAGGCTGGCACCTCCTCCCCGTCGTCGAAAACGAGCGTCGCGTCAGATCGTGCAACGAGGTCGGAAACACCCATGTGACCCATAACG
>JBDQKN010000013.1:0-17069 GCA_040263235.1 Ilumatobacteraceae bacterium | reverse complement strand
GGCTTAAACCCCCCTGGCTCGAAAGGGCCGTACGGGTTCGAGTCCCGTCCCGGGCACTGGAGCCGGCGTGAGGCGCGATCGGGTGGCGCCCGTGTGATCATCTGCTCCCAGGTCGGTCGTTCGGCAACGCTTCGAGGGTGGCTGCGGCGAAGGCGATCCCGGCGGGTATGAGAAACTTGGTGCTGGTCAGGAGTTGCCCGATTGGGGTGTCGGTTGCGATTGCGAGCAGCGTCCCGATGGCTATGGCGGCGGCTGCGGTCCAGGTGACCTGCGTGGCGACTCGGCGCATCGGTGAGCGAGTGGTTGCGGCGTTGTCGCCGGATTCTGAGAGCACGACGAACACAGCGATTGCCATCGCAGCACCTTCGACCACCCAGAACTCGGGCTGGCGGATCACTTCGATGAACGACACGCCACCGATGAGAGTGATGACCCAGACGATCGCGAACGCAATCACTGTGGTGATCGCAGCGGTGACGGCGGCTTTGGTGAGTCGGTTCATCCCGCCACTCGTCGCATCAGTGCTTCGAGTGGCCCTCGAGCGAAGCGGCGGCGCCACAGCCATGAGAAGAGGATCGCTGCTGCGCTGAACAGGACGCTTGTCCACACTGCCCAGCCGAGCGTTTGGTCCTCGAGGCGGCCCATCGCTTCGAGAATGCCCATGCCGACCAGCACGTGGGCGACGTAGATAGTGAGTGCAAGTTGCCCAGTGGAGAGGAGTGGCTCGGTGAGGAGAGTCGAAACACGGTTTCCGATCCAGATCGATCCGATGATGACGAGCACGGCGGTTCCGGCGCCAGCGGCGAGGTAGAGCGGCAGTGGGGGGATGGGCTCGACGGAGAACAACCATCGCCAGCTCTCGTCGTCGAGGTCGCCGAGGTCGGAACCTTTAGCGCCGAGCACGATCCACGCGGCGGCTTCGGTGAGGGCGACGACGATCGCTGCTCGTATGGCGAGGCTGCGCCGCCACACCGGGTCGCGCAAGTCGGTGCGACCGAGCCACATGCCGAACAGGTAGAACGCCACCCAAGGCAACACCGGATGGAATCCGTCGAGAAACAGGTTGCGGGCGAATCCCTCGGCGGTGGTGATGCCTCGGTAGGAGTAGTCATCGAGGTTCCAGTTGGCGAAGGGATCGAACGTGATGGTGAACAGGAACGACGCGGCGATGGCGCTGGCCGCGAGGCGGAGCAGGGTCCGGTTGGAGGCGAACAGGAACACGGCGCCGACGGAAAGGTACACGCCGTAGTAGTGGAGGATGTCGGCTGGCCAGATCGGGTAGAACGCCCACCCGCTCACGAACAAGAACCCCCCTCGCTTTGTCAGTGTCCACCGTGCCGAGCGCCGTTCATAGGGCGAGCCAGATTCGCGCTGGCGACGTGAGCCGAGACTGGCTCCGATACCGGCGAGCACGACGAACGTCGCAGCGGCACGGCCATCGAACACCGCAGTGAACGACCGGAGCCATTGAGGCCCGGTGGATTCAGCACCCATCGTGATCTTGAAGTTCACGATCACCATCCCGACGATCGCGAACGCTCGCGCGATGTCGAGTCCGATGATTCGTCCGTTGCGCGACCCCTCAACCGGCGGGGTTGTGATTCTGGACTCGCTCACGTCTCGATGTTCCTCGTCGGTCGCACTACTGACCGAGCATATAGGATAGTAACTTGAAGTGTGATAGTGACTGTCACTTTTAGTCGGAGATGAAGTAGGGGAGCGACGATGCGATTACGTGAACGCAACCGGCTCGCTGCGATGCGCCTGGTGCAGGACAGCGCGGTCGAGTTGTTTGAGCGCCACGGTTATGAGTCCACGACCATCGAGGCGATTGCAGCAGCGAGCGGCGTGTCGACTGCGACGATCTACCGTCACTTCGGCAACAAAGAGACCATCGTTCTCTGGGACGAGCGTGAGGGCATCATCAATGACGAGCTCGAACAGCGGCTCGGACGACAGCCACCACTCGAAGCGTTTCGAGACGCGGCGATCGCGGCATACGACGGACGGGACGACCGCGACCGGTTCTTGCGTCGGCTCAGACTCATCTACGCCAACCCGTCGATCCTCGGGGTCGCCGCACAGAACGAGGCCCGCAATCGCTCTGAACTCGCAGCAGGCCTCGCCGCCGCTGACGGCCGACGCCGACCCACGATCGCTGATGACGTCACCGCCGCCATTGCGCTCGCAACTCTTGATGTCGCCTTCACCCGTTGGCAACGCACCGATGCTCGACACGGACTCGGCCGCACAATCACCGATGCCTATTCCGCCACAACCAAGCGATGAGCCCAGCCCGCGGTTGTTCCGATTGGGCCTCGCTGCCATCTCCAGGCGTCTCGTGGCGCCTGCAACACCACAAGCCTCGGGGGCGATGGCTCAACTACCACGTCCCAGGTATGCACAGGTCTGTGCACGGGAATCGTGCGAACTGCCCGGACGGATGAGAACGTGGGCGACTGAGCCCACCGAGCGAGCAGGGTTTATCCGACCCTAGGGACCACTTCAGGAACTACTGAAGACCCGGTCCGAGAACTTGAACCCCCTGGCTCGAAAGGGCCGTAAGGGTTCGAGTCCCGTCCCGGGCACCAATCGTTTGGTCGGTTCACGTTCGTCTAGGTTTCGGGCAACGGCGTGACAAGAAAGCGATGGAGGGGGTCAGATGTCCGGTGACGATGCAATGAGGGGCCTTGGCGCAAAGTTGCCGGTACCCGAATTCGAGACCACAGCCTTCACGGTGCCATCCAAGCCCCTGTCGGAATCGAGGGTCGCAATCGTGACCACCGCCGCTCTGCATCGTCAGGGCGAGGAGGGGTATGTGCCGGGTGACGTTCGGTTCAAAGAGCTTGATCGTTCTGACCGTGACCTTGTGCTCGGTCATTGGAGTTCGAACTTTGACCGAACAGGATTCCAACTCGACCTCAACGTGGTGTTTCCGATCGATCGCTTGGAAGAACTGGCTGCAGATGGCGTCATCGGTCAGGTAGCAGAGACCCACTACTCGTTCGCTGGCAATCAGCCCGACACCGTTTCGGAGATTCGGCTCGATACCGGCCCAGCCTGTGCCGAGCGCCTGCTCGCCGCCGGGGTCGACGTGGTGGTGCTCACACCCGTTTGACCACTCTGTACGCGTACCGTGAGTACGCTCGCCCATGTTCTTGAAGCCGCCGGACTCGTAACGGTCGTCCTGAGCGCGAACCTGTCGGTCGTCGAGCGAATGCGACCCCCGAGGGTGCTGCACTGCGAGTTCCCACTCGGCCGTCCGCTCGGAACGCCCGGCGATGTCGGGTTCCAGCGCGACGTTCTCGAGCGGGCCTTCGCGCTTGTTGCCGCAACCGAGCCAGTCATCGAGGTCCATCCGGACACCATCGAAGCTGATGAGGCGCCGCTCGCCTGCGCCTTGCCTCCTCGGTACAACCCCGACCTGCCTCCAGCAGTCGATGAAGCCCAAGGCCTCCGTGCTGCATACGACCGCGCAGTTGCCCGCCGCGGTGTTACTTCGGTCGGTCGCACCATCAGCGCTGATCAGATTCCAGAAGCTCTTCGTGTGTTGCAACTCTGGGCTGAAGGCGCCGAGTGGAAAACGACTCCACTGCCTCATGCCAATCCTGTTGGTGTCTGTCTCGACATCCGCGCCTACTACGAAGAAGCAGCGCTCGAGCTGGTTGATGGTCCGCCCCCGGGTGGTCGGGCTGCCGAAGAATGGTTCTACGAATCAACCGAAGCCGGGAAAGTCGTATTGGCGGCGCGAGCTGCGATCAAAGACCAGGACGCACCCTTTCCTGTGTGGTTCTACATGACCCAAGCGCATCGCTGACCGAGGGATGAATCAGTCAGCAGTGCGTCTGAGATCATGCCCTGCGTTCACCATGTTGGTCGAGGTTCGACATCGACCGCAGGCCTCTTGTTGCCGTTGTTGACAGACACCATCCCGCTAGGGTCGAAATGTCTGCCGGTTGCGTGAGCTTGCTCGTATCGACGACCGCCCCTGTTCATCCCTTGGAGTTTCATGCCCCCCACCACGCCCTCAGTCGCGCACGCCGACCCAATTGATAACGCCGACGCGAGCGTGCTTGCAGCTCTGCGCTCACCGACTCGACTACGAATCGAACTATTCGCTGGACTTGCGGTCGCACTGGCCCTGATTCCCGAGGCGATCTCGTTCTCAATTCTGGCCGGAGTCGACCCACGCGTGGGTCTCTACGCCTCATTCACCATGGCCGTCACCATCTCCATCGTCGGCGGACGCAGGGCCATGATCTCAGCAGCCACCGGAGCCGTGGCGCTTGTGATTGCCCCGGTGGCAGCGGATCACGGCCTTGACTACTTGCTCGCCACCGTGTTGCTTGCCGGTGTCATCCAGGTGGTGTTCAGCCTCGTCGGTGCCGCTCGGCTCATGCGGTTCCTCCCGCGCAGCGTGATGGTTGGCTTCGTGAACGCACTCGCCATCGTGATCTTCATGGCGCAGGTGCCCGAACTGATCGACGTTCCGTTTGTCGTGTACCCCCTCGTGGCCCTCGGTATTGCGACGCTCGTGTTCCTGCCGCGATTTACCACGCTGATCCCTGCACCCCTAGTGGTGATTGTGTCGTTCACATTGCTTGCGGTGGTTACGGGAATCGACCTTCCGAACGTGGGAGAAAAGGGGGAGCTGCCAAGCAGCCTTCCAACCTTCCTCATTCCCGATGTGCCATTCACGATCGACA
Organism: Ilumatobacteraceae bacterium; assembly: GCA_040263235.1. Lineage (GTDB taxonomy): Bacteria > Actinomycetota > Acidimicrobiia > Acidimicrobiales > Ilumatobacteraceae > Casp-actino5. The sequence goes on along the minus strand of JBDQKN010000013.1, from coordinate 12,363 downwards.
CCCTTCGCATCATCGCCCCGTACGCGATTGCCATGGCGCTCGTCGGGTTGCTCGAATCATTGATGACAGCAAAATTGGTAGACGACATCACCGACAGCCACTCCGACAAGACCCGAGAGGGTTGGGGGCAGGGAGTCGCCAACGTGGTGTCAGCCATGTTTGGCGGCATGGGCGGTTGCGCAATGATCGGGCAGACGATGATCAACGTGAAGACGTCGGGAGCAAGAACGCGAGTCTCCACTTTTGCTGCTGGCGTGTTTCTGCTGATCCTCATCGTCGCCCTTGGTGACGTTGTGGCACGAATCCCAATGGCCGCTCTCGTGGCGGTCATGATCATGGTGTCGGTCGGCACCATGGATTGGCACAGTGTGCGGCCGAGGACGATCCGACAGTTACCGGCAAGTGCGACCGTCATCATGGTGGTCACCGTTGTTGTCACCGTCGCAACCCACAACCTGGCTTACGGCGTGATTGTCGGCGTTCTGACCGCAATGGTGTACTTCGCCCGACGGGTTGCACACTTCACTGAGGTCGTTGAGGTTGCCCATCCCGACGAGGACACTTGCGTGTACGCGGTGCGTGGGGTGTTGTTTTTCGCGTCGAGCAATGACCTGTATACGCAGTTCGACTACGTGAACGATCCGGCGCGAGTCATCATCGATCTCTCAGATGCACAGATCTACGATTCATCAACCGTGGCAGCTCTGGACGCGATCTCATTGAAATATGAGCGCAAGGGCAAGCAGGTGGAGATCATTGGTCTGAACGAGCCGAGTCGGCGTTGGCACGACCTGAGCGGATCGCTCGGCGGCGGACACTGAGAGTCGAACTACTCAGCGGCCAAGAAACGGCCCGAGTGGATCGACCTCATCACTTGGCGTGTCAGCCATCGATAGGTGGAGTTGGTCGCCGGTATACCGGTGAGCCCGGGCGACATCGACGTCAACTTCGACGCCGAGGCCCGGCTCGTCGCTGAGGATCAAACGACCACCTTCGACCCGGTGAGGTCGAACGAGCAGATCGGCATGAAAGTCGGTCGACTCCCGAATTGATTCAAGAATCAGGAAATTGGGGGAAACAGCGGCCACTGCGGCATTCGCCGCGAGACCGATAGGGCCGTTGTAGCAATGAGGAGCAATCTGTGCGCCGAAGGCCTCAGCCATGCTCGCAATCTTTCTGCCTTCAGCGATGCCACCGCAACGGGCCACGTTGATCTGGAGAATTCCTGCCGCTCGCTGTTCAAGAACCCGAGCAAACTCAAAGCGTGTGGTGAGCCGCTCGCCGGTGGCAATTGGAATTGATGTCGCCTGCGCAACCTCGGCCATCCCTGGGATGTCATCTGGTGGCACTGGCTCCTCAAACCACAACGGGTCGAAGGGTTCGAGCCGCCGCGCAAGGCGTTTTGCCCCAGTAGGCGTGAACTGTCCATGGGTGCCAAAGAGAAGGTCTGCTCGGTCGCCGACAGCATCGCGGATGCGAGCAACAAACCGCTCCGATACGTCGAGGCGAGCCATAGACGGTTGATGGCCACCCATTGCCGTGTACGGCCCTGCAGGGTCGAACTTCACGGCGGTAAATCCCCGCTCCACCTCGAATAGCGCCCGTTCTGCAGCAAGGTCAGGGTCGACGTAGACATCGGTCTGGTCCCCAGGTTCGGGGTAGAGATACGTGTACACCCGCAAACTCTCGTGAACCGTGCCGCCGAGCAGGTCGCGGACCGGACGACCCAGGGCTTTGCCGTTGATATCCCAACAGGCCATTTCGAGAGCGCTCGTGCACGCCATGAGCGTTGCGTCGGGACGCTGGGTGAAACCGCGTCCGTAGGCCCGTCTCCAGAATCGCTCGATGAGGAACGGATCCTCGCCAACGAGGTACTGATCGGCAAGGTCCTCGATCGCGGCAGCGATCACCGAAGGCCGAAAGGTCGCTGCGTACGCCTCGCCCCATCCAACGATGCCGTCGTCGGTGGTGAGGCGCACGAGCACGAAATAGGTTCCCCCGAACGATGGTGGGGGATTAGCGACGACGAACGTCTCGACCTCAGCGATCTTCATCTCTGGCTCCCATCAGAATCACATTTCGAAGTGCCGTGCCAGATCGAACCCCGTCGAGCGCCAAGTTGATCTCATCAAGGGCGAAGGTGCCCGACACCAGACCCTCAAGTTCGAGGCGGCCGTCCCGGTGATGATCCAGATAGGTGGGGACGTCGGCGTGATGATCTGACGAACCCATTTTCGAACCGAGAATGCGTTGCCCCGCTCCGGCAAGAGATGAGGGGTCGATCTCCATAGTGGTGCCGTCGGGTGGCATCCCGACGATGACGATGGCACCGCCCACTCCGAGCAGATCCGACGCCGATCGCAACGCAGGTGGTGCACCCGTGGCGACAAACACATGGTCGGCCATGTGGCCGTCGGTTGCCGCTGTCACCACTGCTGCTGCCTCAGCGGGAGAGCAAACCTGTGTGGCGCCGAGGCGTTTGGCGATGGTGGCCTTTGTGGGCTCAGGATCGACGGCGATGATGGGGTGCGCCCCAGCAAGTGCTGCACCCTGGATCACGTTGAGGCCGACGCCACCACAACCCACCACCACCACGGAGTCATCTGGAGCGACCACATCGGTGTTCAACACTGCTCCAACACCGGTGATCACACCGCAGGCGAGCAGCGCAGCCGCAGCATCACCTGCCCGTTCATCGATCTCGACCAGCTGTGAGTGATGCACCACAACCTGCTCTGCGAACGCCGCACATCGAAGTCCTCGCTCCACTGGCTCGCCACTTGATGTGTGAAGCGGGCTGTGAGGTCCAAGCGTTGCGGCAGTGCTGCATGCGGCGGGATGCCCCGACTGGCACTGGCGGCATGAACCGCAGTGGCGGATCAGCGTGATGACCACCCGTGCGCCGATAGCAAGGTCGACATCGGAGCCGCACTCGGCCACCCGACCCACCGCTTCATGCCCGAACACGGCGGGGAGTGCCCCGGCCCAGTGTCCGTCGATATATGCAAGGTCGCTGTGACAGATCGCCACGGCATCAACGACGACACGTACCTCTCCGACCGCGCACGGCTTGAGTGATATCTCCTCGATGGTGAGTGGTTCGCCGACCGCTCGGCACACCGCGGCTCGGACGCGAACTGCATCGGTCGTCATCCTTCGACCGTAGCGCAGCCGAACTCAACCCCGGGAGGCGTCAAGCGCCGGTTCGCTCGGTCCGCAGCGCCGTTCGACGGACCTTTCCAGCATCGTCACGGAGTGGTTCACTGACATATTCGACCGATCTCGGCAGCTTGTACTTCGCCAGCCGTTCAGCCGCGAACGACAGCAGCGCCTCGGTCGACACCTCGTTGGGGTCGGCTTCGACGATGGCGTGAACACTGTTCCCACGATCATCATCCGGAAGGCCGATCACGATCACCGACTTGACAGCTGGGTGCTCTTGGAGGGCCGACTCGACCTCAGCGGGATAGACGTTCGACCCTCCGGTGAGGATCATGTCAGCAAGGCGATCACCGAGATAGAGGTAGCCGTCAGCATCGAACCATCCGACATCGCCGAGGGACTCCCAGCCGCCGTCGAGTTGTTTGGCTTCGGCGCCGAGGTACAGGTAGGTCGGAGAGTCGCGATGGCTTGAGCGCATCCACACCTCGCCTTGCTCTCCAGCCGGCAAGGTGTTGCCATCAGGATCGCAAATCTTGATCTCGCCTTGGTCGACTCTGCCGACCGAGCCGCGATGTTCCAGCCATTCGCTACCGGTGATAATCGTCACGGCCTGGGCTTCGGTTCCGGCGTACAACTCGACGATGCGCTCTGGCCCCAGCCAGTCGATCCAGGCCTGCTTCAACCACTGCGGGCACGGTTCGGCCAAATGCCACACGACGCGCAGGCTCGACAGGTCGTAGCCGAGACGAACATCATCATCGAGACGAAGGATGCGCTTCATCATCGTCGGCACCATGTACACCACATCGGCACCGTGCTCGGCGATGGCCGCCAGAGTCGCCTCGGCATCGAATCGCTCGAGTAACACCACAGTGGACCCGCAGAGAAGGGCCTGACACGACCACACCGCAGGGCCATTGTGATAGAGCGGCCCGGGCATCACGAGGCACCCGTCCCTGCTCATCATCATCGCTGGCTCGGCGTCGGTGTCAACAACAGCAGGGTCTCCAGACACGATGAGTTTCGGGCGACCGGTTGAACCTCCTGATGTCGGCGCCTTCCACGCAGGAGAGGTCGCGTCTGGGAGCGGCTCATCTGAGAGTTCTGCCTGAGCTTGGTACCCCTTGGCGAGACAATGAACGCCATCGGGAAGGAGGGCACCCATCTCCGATCCTGGTTCGACACCGAAGACCACCTTGGGTGAGGCGAGTTCGACGATTGCAGCCAGTTCTCTAGGTGGCAACTTTGCCGACACCGGCTGGGGAATCGCGCCCAACTTCCAGATCGCAACGTATGCAACGAACCACTCGATCGAGTTCGGAAGGGCAACAGTGACGAAGTCGCCAAGACCCACACCCCGGGCGGCTAGGTCTCGAGCAAGCCGGTTGCCGGCTCGGTCAAGGTCTGCTCGGCTCATCGAAACACCACCACAGACGACAGCTGGTCGGTCGGGATTGGCGACAGCGAGTTCGCTCAGGCGATGTGGAAACGAGACGACGGGCATATCGCTCGTTGTAGCAGTCGGTTGATCCCCGCAACGAGTGCGACCGATGTAGTCGTCAGCCTGCCAAGTATCCGGCGACGTCGATGAGGACGTCGGTGGTGCCGTCGGCTTTGACGCAGAGGTAGCCGTTGTTGAGTGGGACGACGGCAGAGTTCGCGACGGTGGCTCCGGCGGTGTAGTTGATGTTGGAGGTGTTTGGTGGGGTGGTGTCGATTGAGGCGCAGGGGTAGACGGAGACGAATCCTGGGTCTTCTGTGCCGGTGACGGTGAGGTTGATTGCGACGGCGGCTGCGTTGGTTGGCACGCCGATTGATTCGTTGGTTCGGTTGGGGTCGCCGATGACGGTCGCGTCGGCGATCTTGAACCGTGTTACGTCGGACACTTTGGTGCCTGAGATACGGGTGTCGACCACACGACCCGGCTCAACAGGCATGAACGATGCCGAACTGCGAACCACGACGTCAGGCTCAGAGAAGTGGAAGCCATCAGCATCGATATGCAACATGTCGTCGACGATGGTGATCGAAGCGTCGAACTCGCCCTCGGCGCGCTCGGTGCCGTCTTCGTCGATAACGGCGACTTCAAGATCCGTGACGAGCGACGTGGGGTCGATGCCCCACAAGCATTCCGCGTAGTCGACGGGGATCCGAGCCTCGTAGACCCCGAGAAAGGGGTCGCCGTCAGGAGCGAGATGGGGAGCTCCCATGTTGAACACCAACTCGTTTGCAGAGCTATCCCATTCAGGTTCACCTCCCCAGGCATGGTTGCCCGAGATCATCGGGAATCCATAGCTGGAGCACGCCGACGGAAATCCGGGATCGTTCGCGTTCTTCATCCTGAAGAACCACATCTGCTCGAGGAAGTCGGCCTGTTCAGCGGTCCGGAGGCTTCCCTCATCAAAACTCTCCTGGTCCCACATCCCGGGTATGGCGAGCGCAGTTCCACTGACGGTGAGTCGGACGCCACCGGCGTCAAGGGGCTCCACCTCCACTTGGGTATTCGCAGTCGAGGCGTAGGCGTAGGCAACCGAGAATCCGCTGATCCTCATGGTGATAACAAGTCGGTTGCTGTCGCCAGGGCCCGCCCTTCTCATGCATTCGGTTGACGTGTGAGGTTCGGTCTCGGGGCAGGTGGTTCGGGGCTCCCCGATCAGCATCTGCCCATAGGGGCTTGACTCTCCCGCAGCGTAGAGCGACACGAACAACTGCTCAGCGACGAGATCATTCGACTGCACACGCTTGGCGGCGCTTCGGCTGCATTCATGATTGAACGACGGCGTCGTAAGCGAGGGGTTTACGAGGAGAACCGAGCCGTCAGTCTCCGAGTTCAGGTCGGGGAAATTCCAATAGTTCCCAGCGTTTTGAAACACGTGATCATTCGTGCATGTGAACCCGATGTCGTCAGGGCCATCGAGGAGGTACCCGCCCCGGATCACCTCCCCATCTGCGTCTAGGTAGCCAACAGACTCGATGCAGTCAATGTCTGCTTCGGTGACGCACGGGCTGAGGTCAAACTGTCCGGGCTGTGTGTAGTCGATCGGATTGAAGTCCGGCGCTGGGTCAGCGCTCACTGTGATTGGAGTGATGACACCGTTGCCGCTGGTTGACCCGGTAGCGACGAGGTCAGCGTCACCGACATCGGCGTCAGCGGGAATGGTCACCGAGATGTCAAGACTGCCGTCGTCCTCTGCAAGGTCAACGGTTGAGGCTGTCAGGTTGGTCGGCCCGGCGAAGAGGTAGATCTCGACTTCTTCTCCCGCATCAAATGTTGCGGCCGGATACGAGAGGGCGACATCGCCACCGGGAAGTGGCGCTAGATCGTCGGCGACTGCGAACGATGTTTCGAATCCATCGAGATCATCCAGCGCTGGTGGCGCACCTTGTGCGAACGCTGGGGTGAGTGTCACGACACCCAATGCGCCGACGATTGCTGTGATTGCGGCAGCCCGCATGCGGAAGCGTGAAACGGTCATGACTGGTGACCCCCTGAGTCCTGTCCTGCGTCTTACTCATGAGAGAAACGCTCAACGGACAGCTTTCGTGACAGCGGCGTTACTCGCCGTCAGCGACCTCGAGCACAATGGCTCCGATGACCGAGTCCGGCTGTTGGTTCTCAAGTGTGATCTTGGCCTCCCAGAGGCCGGGGGTGATGGTCGTTGGAACATCAAAGATCGCTGACTGACCGGCTCTTTTCAGCGAGTACTCGGCGATGAACTTCCCGTCGATTTCGGTGAGGTCACCGCAGGTCTCCGGGACTGCTTCAAGGAAGTCTTGCTGGGAATTCGCAGGCACCGGGCCAATCAAGATCGGTGAACCGCTATCGATCCCAACCGGCCACAGTTCGACCATCGCCATCACTTGGGACAACGCTCCGGCCGTGAACTTGAGTGGTGTGCCGACTGCACATCGTTGCTCGGCGGCAACTCGCCCTTCAGCAACATCACCGAAGACGCCAGTTTCGCGAGTGGTGAACTCAATTGCTCCGACCGGCCACGTACTGCCTTGAACCACCTGTGGTGTTGCTCCCACCATTGCCATCAGCACGGAATCTCCCGACGGGTAGGTGGCACTCAGCGGGCCCGGCGATGATTCAGAGGATGTGGTTGGGCTCGAGTTGCTGGGTGAACGACCGCTAGCGGTGGTGATCGCAACGAATGCGATGGCGGCGATCAGCGCCACGGCGGCGACCATTCGCGCCCGAAGCGATCGGCGCAGTCCGCGGGCAATGGCGCTCGCTACGCGCCGTCGCGGATCGTCGTTGATGCTGTTCGCCAGCAGAGCTGCGCCATCAGCGATACGCGCCCCTCGGCCGGGTCGAACGCGGCCGGCACGCTCAGCTTCGGCGAGAAGGTCATCGATGCGAGTGGTAATTGATGACCGATAGTCGTCATCGGCGGGGAACGGATTGTCGGTCGGTTCAAATCGGAGATCGTCGAGCTCGACATCAAGTCCGAAGGTGAACTCAACCACTGGAGCGTCGTTGCCGCTTTGTTGGATCGGTGCGACAGCGACGAGGGCGCCGGTGCGAGCCGATCGCACTCTGACCCATGCTGCAATGCCAACCGTGTGCAGCAGGGTTGCTCGGATCAGATGGCCATGTCGAACGACCGAAACGATCTCATCACGGGAGCGCGCTGGCGCAACTTGCACAACAGCAGTTGTCAACTGACGTTCGCTGTGCAGCACGCGCTCGGTGATGACCGTCGGGTCGATCAATGCGAGTTCGTCGCGTACAGCGGGTCCGAAGTGCTCTGCGACACGTGCGAGCGCGGCTGGGCCGAGAGTCGCTTGGTCGATGACCATCTCCACTACTGCGCCGTCGGAGTCTCTGCCAAGAGCGATGCCGGGGTCGCCCGTCGGCACCGGAGTTGACTGCCCGGTTGCATCAACCCGAAGAAGTTGCCATCGACGAGCGCCGGGGTCGACGAGGAGCCTCACGTTCTCACTCATCGTTCCCTCCAAGGATTTCATTCATCGTGGCTCCGAGCAGATCGGTGACACACCGGCCACAACGTGATTTGCGTTGGTCTTGAGCCCGATCGGATCGATCACTGGTATCAACCCTTGACAACGCTGTGTGTAAGACGCGGTCAAACCAGTCGCGTCCTCGATCCCCACCGTCGTCGCCGGCGAGCACCATGTGAAGACATTCCATGGCGGTTGTCACGACCAATTCAGGTGGGCAACCCTGGCATCGCACCATGTGGGTGCCGCGGGCAGCAACTGCCAGAAGCAACTGTTCGACCATCACTCTGTCGACAATCGGGGAGGTGGCGTCCCCCGTCATGGCTGGAAGCGCGAGTTCGTTGAGGCCTTCGAGGGAGACCGATGCCCGTCGGCTGGCAGCACGCCGACGATCTCGAACCAGATTGTCGAGCACCCGGCTGCTGTATGCAGCTGCGTCGGATGAGGAGGTGACGTGTGGCAGAGGTTCCATCCGCCGGTCAAGGGATGACGTCAGCCGAATCCACGCCTCGTTGCAGACTTCGTTCGGGTCATCATTGAGACCATGGAATCGGAGATATCGGTTTGCTGCGTCAACAGCATCGCCTGAGGCGATCCACTCGAGCACGAGTTGTCGCTGCAAATCGAGCAGTTGGCGCTCTCCGTCAGTCACTAGTCCGAAATCGTAGGCGACTGCAGTGAACCCCCCAGGTAACGTCGGGAGTTGAGCCGTTAAACCCGAAGGTGGAGAACCATGAATTCCCTTGATGCCGCAGCCCTCGACCTGTTGTTCAATGGGGCACACACGGCCCATGCCTACCTCGACACGCCAGTTGCAATCGCCGCTGTCGAAGAGATCTGGGAGTCGGTTCGATGGGCCCCCTCGACGATGAACACACAACCGATGCGGCTGCTGCTGGCTGAGACCGAGGAGACCCGAGCAGCAGTTCTCGAGCATCTGTCTGGAACGAATCACGATAAGGCAGCGGCTGCCCCTGTGCTCGGTGTTGTCTGTGCCGATACCGGCTTCCACGACACACTCGATCGGCTTGTGCCCCACATTGAGAACGCCCGTGACATCTTCGATGACGATGTTCGACGTGAACGCACGGCGCGAGAGCAGGCATGGCTTCAGGCGGGCTACTTCATTCTGGGCTTGCGCGGTGCTGGTCTCGGATGTGGACCGATGCTCGGTTACGACGCCGCTGGGATCGACACAACGCTGCTGTCTGGAACCTCGCTTGTCTCGATCATGGTGATAACCATCGGAGTTCCTGACCCGTCTGGGTATCGACCGCGACAGCAGCGTCTCGATACTCACGAAGTCATCCTTCGTCGGTGAGTTGGCGGATGCCGACCACCTCAATGATCAGGTCGATCGGTTCGCCACCTACCGAGACCTCGAACTGACGATCCGACCCGGCGTCGATCGCCGTCTGAGTAACACCACTTCCTGACATGGTGGAGATCCTCGTCGGGCTACCCCCACTGGCGTACAGCGTGATCGTTGACATCGCCGAGCGCGGGATCATGGACACCTCGAGCACAACACTGCCCGGACCAACTTGATCCAGTTCGGGATAATTGCGGAGGTCGAGGGTCCGGGATTGACCCGCCCCCAGCCGTATTGCGGGCCCGCCGATGCCAAATCGGGTGTCAAGAATTCGAACTGGCTGGTCCAGCGCTCCCCCCACATTGGTCACTCCAAGACGACTGGGGGCGAGGGCGGCAATAGCCGCTGCTCCGATGGCGAGAATCGAAACAACTGCGAGCACCCACGTGATTCGAACTCTTCTCATGTCAGCATCAACGAATTCAGCAACGCATCGGTGACGGCTACCATCGCGGCACCGGAGACTGGCGTCGGGGGGCGCCACCGGAATGTCGAGGGGGATGACATGGGCAACTGGAACTATGCCGACATCTGGGAGCGAGTCGCTGACCAGATTCCCGAGGCCGACTGTTTGGTCCACGGCGAGAAGCGTTTGACCTGGGCGGACGTTGATCGCCGTGCGGACGGGGTGGCTCAGTTCCTCGTCGACGCAGGCCTTGAACGCCAGCAGGCAGTCGCCCAATACCTCTACAACGGCCCGGAATATATGGAGTCGATGTTCGCGGCGTTCAAGGCATCGTTTGTTCCCGTCAATACCAACTATCGCTACACGGCCGAGGAACTGACCTACCTGTGGGAGAACGCGGACGCTGGTGCGGTGGTCTTCCACAGCGGATTCGCTGACCGCATCGACTCGATACGTGATCGCCTTCCCATGGTGCGGGCATGGCTGTGGGTCGACGACGGATCAGGAGAGTGTCCCGACTGGGCCACTCCCTACGAGACCGCTGCTGCGTCGGGAGCCGCCCGGTGCCGGCCGACGTGGGGGCGATCTGGCGACGACCTCAACATGCTCTACACCGGTGGAACGACCGGCATGCCAAAAGGGGTGATGTGGCGACAGGACGATCTGGTCGTGGTGTTGTCGGCGGCATTGGCAACCCCGTTCCCTGACGACGGCTCGGTGGACGACATCGTGATGGCCGGACCTGGACCGAGGTTCTGCCCGGCATGTCCGCAGATGCACGGAACAGGGAACTTTCCCGGACTCTCCGCGCTCACGTTGGGCGGATCCATCATTACGTTGTCCGACCGCTCGTTCGATCCGGTCGAGTTGCTCGACACCATCGAGGGTAAGGGAGTGAACTTGATGTCGATGGTTGGAGACGCGTTCGGGAAGCCGATTCTGCGCGCCCTCGATGCGAACCCCCAGCGGTGGGACCTATCGAGCCTCCTCGGCATCACTTCATCGGGAGTGATGTGGTCGGAGGAGGTCAAACAGGGGTTGCTCAATCATCATCCGAACAGGGGGCTCAACGACGCGTTCTCCTCCTCTGAGGCGCTTGGCATGGGCGCCTCAACTTCTGGTGCAGGGTCCACTGCGAAGACCGCCCGGTTCCAACTCGGTGAACATTGCATCGTGATCGATGATGACGGGAATCGCCTTGTGCCAGGAGGCCGACCGCAGGGCCGACTCGCCGTCGGTGGCAGGCAGCCGATCGGCTATTACAAGGACCCCGAGAAGACCGCTCGCACGTTTCTCATGGTCGACGGGCAGCGGTACTCCTGTCCGGGCGACTTCGCGATTGTCGAGGACGATGGCACGATCACGCTTCTCGGTCGTGGCTCGGTCTGCATCAATACCGGTGGCGAGAAGGTCTTCCCCGAAGAGGTTGAGGAGACCCTCAAGACCCATCCGAGCGTGCTTGATGCCGTCGCTGTCGGTGTGCCCGATGAGAAGTTTGGGGAGGCAGTCACTGCCGTCGTCGAGGCTCGCGACAACGCCGAGATCGACGCAGCCGCGCTGATCGCGCACGTGAAGAAGTCCCTCGCCGGTTACAAGGCCCCCAAACATGTGGTGGTGGTCGACACGATTGGCCGAGCTCCGAATGGCAAGGTCGATTACAAGCGGCTCAAAGGCCACGCCACAGAATCACTCGGCCTCGGTTAGCTCTTCACCATCCGAGATTGAGTGCATGGCTGCGCGCTGCAACAAGATCATCGCCTTACTGAACGAGAACCAGTCGGCGAGCCGCTACATCATCGTGGACCATGTGGTTTCCTCATTGCTGTCCGACTCTCCTCCGGTAGGCCTTGAGTTCCTAACGTTCAAGACATGCCAGCACTGATTCGCGCGTACGACTGGATCGAACATCACCACGATCACCGTGGGTCAAAGCCTGCGGTTCACGATCTTGAGTCGGGACGTGTGTTCTCGTATTCAGACATGCACCACCGGATCGACGCGTTGGCAGCACATCTTCAGCGCCTCGGCGTGGGCAAGGGTGATCGGGTTGCCTTACTCGCACACAACGGTCCGGAATACTTCGATCTGCAGTTCGCTGGGATGCGGATCGGGTCGATTGCCGTCCTGTTGAACTGGCGACTGACGGTGAGCGAACTCGAATACATCGTGAACGACTCCTCGCCGTCGGTGCTCATCTACTCGCCCGAGTTCGCCGAGACGGCAACAGCCCTAGCCGAACGATGCAGTGTTGATCACCTCGTGTGCATCGATGACAACTACGAGTCGATCGTGGCGACCGGGTCGACACCAACGCGTTGCGAAGTTGACCACGATGACCCGAGCACCATCATGTACACCTCGGGCACCACCGGCCACCCCAAGGGGGCGATCATCACTCACGGGATGACGTTCTGGACTGTGGTGAACCTTGGTATCCCGGCGCGCATCACCCCCG
>JBDQKN010000012.1:0-17612 GCA_040263235.1 Ilumatobacteraceae bacterium | reverse complement strand
CTTTTGGTGAGGACCGGTACGGCTTGGTGTCGACCGACCGGACGGTCACCTCGGCTCGGGTCAGTCCCTCTGCAATTGCTCGTGCTCGGGATTCATCGAGGGCTACCACCCGGTCGGTGGGCTGGCCATCGGGACCGAAGTCTTTGCCGGTGGCAACCTTGGTGCCGTCGATGTTGACGAGTTTGGCTGTGAACGCGGGGCTCGTTGCCGCATCGAGTTCGATCGACCAGTACCCAGCGGTGACGAAGGCGATTCGTTCCCGCTCACGCTCGACGATCAGGCGAATTGAGGGGCTCTGCACCCTGCCGGCTGAGAGTCCGCGGTTGACCTTGCGCCACAAGATCGGCGACACCTCGTAGCCATAGAGACGGTCGAGGATGCGACGCGTTTCTGCCGCGTCGACGAGGCCTTGATCGATCTCGCGAGGATTCGCCACTGCATGATCGATTGCGCCACGGGTGATCTCGTGGAACACCATGCGTTTGACGGGGAACCCCTTCCTCGGTTTGAGATTCTCGAGGAGATGCCACGAGATGGCCTCCCCCTCGCGGTCCTCGTCGGTGGCGAGATACAACTCGGAGGCATCTTTCAGGTCAGCCTTCAATTCCTTGATGACCTGACGGCCTCGGTCGGTCAACTCATAGGTGGGCGAAAATCCGTGATCGACATCGACGGCGAGGCCTTTTGAGGGCAGGTCAGCGACGTGGCCCACCGAGGCGCGCACGACGAACTCATTGCCGAGGAACTGAGCGATCGTCTTCGCCTTTGCAGGCGATTCGACGATGACGAGGGGACGTCCTCCGGTGGATTTCGGGGTTGATGAGGTGGCCATGTTCGTGGTGAGTGTGCCGCCGCAGGGCAAGGCAGGCAACCGGAACGGTACCTAGTGTGGCTGCGTGGGCGTCACAGAGTCGCGAACCGTCTGGGTACTCGGCGATCAGTTGGATCGGCGTGGCGCCCACCTCTCCGGTGCTTCTCCGGTCGATACCACCGTGTTGATGGTGGTTGCGATCGACAAGATCCGAAGCGCTCCATGGCACCGGCAACGACTTCACCTCTTCCTGACTGCGATGCGTCGATTCGCACTCGCGCTCACCGCTGATGGGTTCACAGTCGACTGGCGGGTGGCTGCAGACATGACAGCTGGACTTCAGGCGCACTGCGCAGAATTCTCCCCAACCCGCATCGATGTGATGGAACCCATGAACCGGGCCGGACAGCGCCTGATGGAGAGACTGGCCAAACAGCACCCACTCAAGGTTCTGCGGAGCGATCAGTTCCTGTGCCATCGAGACGACTTCGCAATCTGGGCAGCGGAACATCGCCGGCGCGACGGATCACTCCTGCTCGACGACTTCTATCGTTGGCAACGTCGTCGACTCGACATTCTCATCACCTCTGAGGGTGAGCCAGTCGGAGGTCGATGGAGTTTCGACGATGAGAATCGACTTCCGCCCCCACGTGAGCCCCGCAACTGGCCGATCCAACCGGTTGACGCACTCGATGATGTCGACGCCGAAATCGCTGAATTCATCGACTCAATCGAAGGTCTGGTCACCGTTGGGTCGCCGCCAGATGGTCGGTGGGCAACGAGTCGCGAAGGGGCTCTGTCTCGGCTGGAACATTTTGTCGAAAGTGGCCTTGATGGATTCGGACCCTTTGAGGACGCCGTGCTGTCAACAGATCGGTATCTCAACCACTCGGCGCTCAGCCCGTATATGAACCTCGGACTGTTGCGACCCTCTGAGGTGGTTGATGCAGTCATCGCCGCGAACGACATTCCCATCAACTCCCGTGAGGGGTTCATCCGACAGGTGATCGGGTGGCGAGAGTATGTGCATGGGGTCTATTGGTGGCTAGGGCCTGACTACGTGAACTCAAACCACCTGGCAGCCTCCGACCCGCTGCCACCGGCATTCACGGGATCGCCGACCTCGATGAACTGCGTCTCCCGTGTGGCCCGCTGGGTGGCTGAGGATGGATGGACCCATCACATCCCGCGCCTCATGGTGTTGGCCAACTTGGCAACGCTGGCCGGTGTCGAACCCAAGGCGATGGTGAGATGGATGCGAGCGGCCTTCGTCGACGGAGCGGAATGGGTCATGGTTCCAAACCTGATCGGGATGGGCCTCTACGCCGATGGTGGACGAATGAGCACCAAGCCCTACGTGTCGGGGGGCAACTACCTCTCGAAGATGACCGACTTTTGCCGGGGATGCGAATTCGACAAGTCGGCTCGGACCGGTGAGACGGCATGTCCATTCACCACCCTGTACTGGGACTTCCTCGACCGAAACCGTGACGCACTGCGCCCCAACCATCGCCTGGCACGCGTGTACGCCAACCTCGATCGTCTTGCCGACCTCGATCAGGTACGGGCCCGGGCGGTTGAGGTCCGCAGCCGGCTGTCAGCCGGCACGCTCTAGCGATACGGTGCGCGTTATGGACCGGGCCCTTGGATGGGATGACCACCTTGAGGAGGTGTGGTCCGCGCTCGGTCGGCCGATGACCCATGGAACCCCGGGCAGGGTGGCAAGGATCGATCGAGGCTGGAGCACGGTGTGGCGCGTCGCGGGTGACGCAGAGCCGCTCCGAGTGCGCAATATCGGCGCCGACGTGGCTGTTGGAGACTGGGTCGTTGTCGATGACGAGGCCGAGCGAATTGAGCATGTCCTCGAGCGTCGGTCCGCCTTTGTTCGCCGCGCCTCCCACGAGGGGGACCGTGCCGAAGCCGACGTCCTTGCGTCCAACATCGATGTTGTGGTGCTCGTTCACGCATTGACCGCGCCGCCAAACCAGCGGCGACTCGAACGGGAACTTGTTCTCGCTTTCGACTCAGGTGCCACTCCGGTGATTGCACTAACCAAGGTCGATGCCGTTGACGACCCACGGTCCACCGTCGACGAACTCGCTGCGGTGGCGGTGGACGTACCGATACTCGTGTTGAGCGGCATCACTGGTGACGGGGTCGACCGGCTGCGTGACCTGGCGTCGGGGGGACGGACGATTGCCTTTCTCGGGGCATCCGGGGTGGGCAAGTCGACATTGGTCAACTCCCTACTTGGCCACGAGGCGATGGCCACCTCTGCAGTTCGGCTTGGTGACCAGCGGGGCCGCCACACGACCGTGGCAACTCAGCTTTTGGCGCTCCCCGGTGGTGGTTGGCTCATCGACACCCCGGGGTTCCGGGCGGTGAGCCTGTGGTTGTCAGGTCGTGGGATCGAGCGTGCTTTTGTGGACGTTTTCGACCTGATGGATCACTGTCGCTTTCGCGACTGCAAGCACGATCAGGAGCCTGGGTGTGCCGTTCGCTCAGCAATCGAGGCCGGGACACTTGACGAACCCCGGTTCGCCAGTCTTGAACGTCTCGTGGCCGAGGAGGCTGCGTTGGAGGAGGAGCAGCGACGACAGGAGCGCCTGACCGATCGTCGCCGGGGACGCCGTCCTCCAGAGGCCTCCGATGGGGAGTGAGCGGAGACTCGTCGCTACTGTCAGGGCATGACCGCGTTGCCTTCAACACCAGAGATGTACGACCTCCGCATGTCGGAGAAGGTGCGGCCGCTCTACGAGGCCGTGAAGAAATTCATCGCCGAGGAGATCGACCCCAAGACCGAGGAGTATTTCCGACTCGGTGAGAACCGAGCGGAGAACTGGGGCTACGGCGAAGGCCAGCTTGAACTGCTCCAGTCGATCAAGGACAAGGCCAAAGAACAAGGCCTGTGGAACTTCTTCCTCCCCGACGCAGAGACCGGCGAGGGACTCTCGAACCTCGACTACACCTACATCGCCATCGAGCTCGGCAAGAACCCGATCGCCTCAGAGTGTCTCAACTGCTCGGCACCCGACACCGGCAACATGGAAGTGCTCGAGCGAGTCGGCACCCCCGAACAGAAAGAACAGTGGCTCAAGCCGCTGCTCAATGGAGAGATCCGCTCGGCATACATCATGACCGAGCCCGATGTGGCGTCCTCCGATGCAAAGCAACTGGCCTGTAGTGCCGTTCGTGACGGCGACGAGTACGTGATCAACGGCGAGAAGTACTGGTCGTCGGGCGCAGGAGATCCCCGCTGCAAGATCATGATCGTCATGGTCCAGACCGACCCCGATGGGCCTCCGCACCGTCGTCAGTCTCAGATCCTCGTTCCCCGAGATACCCCCGGTGTCGAGGTGCGTGGGGCAATGCACGTCTTCGGTGAGGACGACGCCCCCCACGGCCACATGCACCTGCGGTTCAACAACGTTCGAGTTCCCGCCTCCAATCTCCTCCTCGGCGAGGGCCGTGGATTCGAGATCTCGCAGCTTCGGCTCGGACCGGGCCGTATCCACCACGCGATGCGGTCGGTAGGCGCCGCCGAGAAGGCTCTTGAGCTGATGGTCAAGCGAGGTATCACCCGCGAAGCGTTCGGCAAGCGCATCGCAAACCTGGGCAAGAACCCCGAGGTGATCGCCAAGGCCCGTATCGAAATCGAAGCGATGCGTCGAATGGTGCTCACCGCATCACGCGCCATGGACCTCCTCGGCAACGCCGAGGCTCGGATCTGGGTGTCGGCCATCAAGTCCATGGTGCCGATCCGAACCTGCCAGATCGTCGATGAGGCGATGCAAATCCATGGAGCTATCGGTGTGTCGCAGTGGACACCACTGGCCCGCATGTATGCCCAGCAGCGGACCCTCCGACTCGCCGATGGCCCGGCCGAAGTTCACTGGCATGTCGTAGGCCGAGCGGAGATCGGCTCAATGGAAGAGTCAGCTCGCGACTACAACCCCAAGGAGTCGTTCTACTCCCGTGCGTCGGCTGACCACTCCGGCGTGTTCTCGGGGCCTGCCTGATCCAGGCTCCAGCCCTCGTCCGATCGACGCCAGATCCCGGCTCGGGTGACGGCGTCGATCGGCAACGGGCCGTAGATATGCGGGAATAACTCGTCAATTCCGACGGCGGGCGGCTCATCGATCACGGGTGACTTGAGTCGCCTGCGGTCCACGCCGAGCAGCAGCAACTCGTGGCAATCGTTGTAGAAGCGTTCTGCCACGCCTTCGATCTGGTGTGGATACGAACAGTGGATGAACCCCACCTCAGCAAGGGTCATACCTCGGGTGCTGATGGTGTAGTCCTGTTGTGACTGCAGGGTCTGAACCCAGTCGCCGGGTAGTGCCAGGTGCCAGATCACGATGACTTGCCGAGAACACGATGTAGGCCCAATGTCTCGAATCGCTCGGTTGTCGCCCTGCGACGGCAGATCACCGTCACGGTGCCGCCAGACGCGCTCAGATCCGCTGCCGCCCCAGCGATTATCCCGATCACGGCGTCGTGAACCACTGTTAACCCATCGATGTCAATCGTTACGGTTGCACCTGAGCCCTCGGTAACGACATGACGAAGGGCGCGCTCGACCTCCGGTAGTCCTCCGAGGTCGGCCGCGCCGGTCAAGGTCAGGACAATGCCATGGGGGCCATCGGTTCGATCGACGATTGGTTGAACCACGGGCAGCAGGGTAGTGCTCATGTCATGGTGGCTCGAGTGCCATCACCACGGTGGCGGTCAGATTCTCCCGTCCGGTCAAACGAGCAATGAACGGGCTTGCACGTCGCACCGAGACGATCACGAGTTGCCCGTCGATCTCCACGCCCACGGTCGCCTCAGAGTCGATCGCCCTGATCGTTCTTTGCGCTGCACCGAGTGGGTCAGCGGATCGGCTAGCGGCACGGGCGCCCTCACGAGCCATGAGTTCAGTCCCGATCTGATCGTTGATACCGGCGAGCACCTGCACGACGAGTGCGACCACGACAACGAGCCCGCCAAGGGCGAGCGCGAACTCGACCGTTGCCTGCCCGGCGTCACGTTTGTTCGATGACGGCGCGCATGACTCGGTCGAAGAGTCGACCGACCGTCTCAGCTCCTGCCCCTGTGGTGGCCCATCCGACCACGAGAAGTCCAACGAAGGCTGCGGCGAGCAGAACGAGGGCGTATTCGGTGGTGGCTTGGCCAGATGTGCCGTTGAATCGGGCGGTGTCTTCCATGGTGCTTCCCTCACGTTTAGATATCTCCAAGAGGGCCGGAGCCGAGTCCGGCGAGTGCGGCGCCGATCGCTGGGATGACAGCGAGCAGCACGAAGGAAGGCAGAGTGCACATCACCAGTGGTGCGGACAGCCTGATCGGCAGGGTTCGGGTTCGCCGGGCGGCGATCTCGCGTCGCACATCGTCGATGTCGTCGATGATCCGATCCAGAACCGGGGTCAAAGGAGAGCCGTATCGTTCCGCTCGCACGAGACCTTCGATCAGCCGCCGGCCTCGAGGCCCGATTCGGTCACCCAGCGCAGCAAGCGCATCAGCAGTCAGCCAGCCGTGCTCGAGCCGCCACCCGAATTCAGTGAGGTGGGCCCTGACCGGTCTGGCTGCGTGTCTGCCTGCAGAGATCACCGCCACGCGGGGAGCGATTCCCGCACGAACGAGCATCGTTGATATTTCCAACACCTCGGCGAGTTCCCCCAGTCGGGCGAGTTCTGCGCCACCAGGCGACCGATTGAGCACACGACGCATCCATCGCCAGCCGAGGATGTTGAGGCCGAGACCGAGTACCAGCCCGAGGAATCCTGTAACGCTGACAAGGTGGGTGCGCACCGCCTCTGAGGTGGCGGTCAGCAGTACCAGCACACCAATGGGCAGAACAGTGAGCACCCCAGCCGATAACCGTGCCGGAGCAGAGGCGAGACGTTGTTCGCGACGGTCCTCGGCGCGCACCCGAAGCCTGAATGCGCAGCGGTCGAGGGTCTCCGCACCCGTTCCGCCGCCATCGACGATGGTGGCCAACACTGTCAAGAGCAGTCGGCGATCAGCGTCATCGGTGGTGGAGAGTGCACCTTCAATTCGTTCGCGCAACCCGTTCCCATCGGGAAGGTTGAGGCCAACACAGTCATCGACGGCGGCACTTGGAGACTGCCCTGAGCGGAGCGACCGCGCCAGCTGCTCGCAGAGTACGGCGGGATCGCCGTCGTCAGATCGGGGCTTCTCGATGGATGCAGGGTGGGCCTCAGGTCGTCGTGCAACGGGTTGGGCGACGAGGATCCGGTATGCGGCGATCACGGCGACAACGGTTCTGATCACAGTTGTCGTGTGCGGTCCGGCGAAGCGAGTACGCAGCGGTGATCAGCTAGAGGTCGGGTTCCGCCGTCATCGGGTTCGGCAATCGCGAGCACTCGTCGTTGGCCGCCTGCCCCCCGCCCCAGATGGATGACGATGTCGATCGACCGACGGAGCTGATCGAGAATCGCCGACATCGGCCAGCCGGGGGATGCGCGCAGTACGAGTTGGGCGAGCCGGTCGATGGCGTCAGCCGGCCCGTTCGCATGACAGGTTGCCATGGACCCGTCGTGGCCGGTGTTCATCGCCTGGATAAGAGTCACGACCTCGTTGCCACGGATCTCACCTACGACAAGTCGGTCAGGCCGCATTCTGAGGGCTGTGATGAGGAGATCATCGAGATGAATTGGGGCTGTGCCCTCGGCGTTCGGCGGCCGGGTCTCAAGGCGTACCAGATGACCGTCGGCGACGATCTCGGCCGTGTCCTCGAGCAGGACGAGCCGTTCGCCGGTTGATAAACAACCAGCGACCAAACAGGTCAGGAACGATGTCTTCCCAGAGCTCGTCGCACCGGTTATCAAGATGTTCAACCGCCGGGAGAGGATCTCGCTGACCAGAGCAGCGATTGACGGTGGGCAGAAATCCTTCACGTTGAGGGACTGGGTGCGGTGCCGTCGAAGAGCAACCTCGGTACCGGCGACAGCGATCGGAGCGACTGCTGCGCAGAGTCGTGTGCCAACCTCCAACCGGGCGTCGACACACGGCGAGGTCCGGGCAAGTCGGCGGCCAACGGGGGCGAGAGAGCGTTCCAGGAATCGGGAAACATCGCCCTCGGCGATTGTGCCCATCGGTGTCAGGCACCCGGCTCGTTCAACCCACAGTTGGGTGCCTGCGTGTACGAGAACTTCGTCCACGGTGGGATCTGTAAGAAGCCGGTCGATTGGCCCTCGGCCGTCGAGGCGGTCGAGAATGGCGGTTGAGGTGTGAGCGCGTTCAGCGTCAGCGGCCAATGGAAGGTGCCGAGCGACGGCTCGGCGAACGACATCTACTAAGTCGGCACTCGACATGTCGGGACGATGATCGATTGTGGAGATGATGGCGTCGAGTCCCGTGCTCATGGCCGAGCAAGTCGAGTGATCGGAGCGAGGGATCTGGGGGCACGTGAACTGAGCAGCCCAGCATCGACGGCACGGGCAACCGAGGGGTCAGTTGTGACCTCCGCAAGTACCGGCACCTGAAGGCATCGTTCGATATCGGTGGCAGACAGCGCTCGGCCGGGTTCGACGATGAGGACAACTCCATCAGCCGCAACGGCCGCTTCGCTGGCGCGACGAAGGCCGAGGTAGCAGGGCCGAAGGACCAACAGCCGCCGATCGGCCCGCTCGAAGAGTGCCTTCGGTGGTCGGGGGGTGGTGCCGGCGTCGATTACTACATCGATACCGTCGAGTGCACTGAGATGATCAGCGAGCACCGACCATCGACGCGCTGGAACGGCACCGTGTGTGCCAGCAGCAATCAGGTGATGGCCCTCATGGATCTCGGTGGTGAGGTCGTCAAGCCGTGACGGTGTGGTCCCTGATCGGAGCCAGTCGTAGACGCCCTCCGTGCCAACGGATACGCCAATCGCTGCCGGGAGGTCGCCTGCGAGATCGACCAGTAAGGCGGTGTCGGTGGCGAGGGCGAGCGCGGCCGAGACAACGGTTGTTCCCGAACCTCCTTTAGGTGACCAGCAGATCGTGTACATGACCTGAGGGTGGGCCGTGGGCCCGGGTTGGTCACCCCTCGGCAGCCACCGTCCGCGCCAGATGATCGAGGAACGCGTCCTCGGCCCGACGGCTAGATCGTTCGGTCAGCCCCGAAGCATGGGGAGAGATGATCACGCGGTCCAACTCCCACAGCGGGCTATCGGCTGGCAGTGGCTCAACGGTGAAGACGTCGAGCCCCGCTCCACCTAGATGCCCCGATCTGAGAGCGTCGATCAGGTCAGCTTCGACCACACACTCGCCTCGACCGACGTTGATGAAAATCGTCCCCGGCTGCATGAGCGCGAACTCCCGGGCAGAGATCGAGTGTCGAGTCACCTCGGTGAGCGGCATCGACGACACCACAACGTCAGCCGTTGCGATGAGTTCCTCGCGTCGGTCCTCGGGCCAGGTTTCGCAGGGTTCATCACCCATTGGCGTGCGGCGTACCCCAATGACGCGGGCGCCAGTCGGTGCAAGCAGTCGTGCAGTCTCGGCTCCGATCGATCCCATGCCGAGGATGCCGATGGTTAGGTCGCCGATATCCCGGGTGACCGAGGGTTCCCATGCACGGCGACGTTGAGCGTCGGCGAGTTCGGGAAGCCCTCGCACTAGGGCGAGCAACATGAGCATGACGGTCTGGGCGATCGATGGCGCGGAACCGCCAGGGGTGAACCCAAGTGCAACGCCACGATCTGCGAACTGTGCGAAGACCGGGTGGTCAGACCCCGCTGAGAAGTTGTGCATCCACCGCAGATTCGGTGCCGATAGGCAGGCCTTGAGGAAGACGGCACCGCGTTCCGGCCATGCGTCTGCCGAGAAAAAGGCGTGGGTGATCCGCTCGAGATCGTCGGTGTCCGGCAGGGCATCACCGATCAACTCGAGCAGTTCGAGGTCAGGGGCGATGGAACGGATCTCATCTCCGCGACGAGCGGCGACCGTGTCGGTGAGGAGGAGGACGCCTGTCATGTTCCACCTACACGACGGTCCATGCCGGCCCAATGGGGCTCACGGAGTGAGCGTCGCTGAACCTTCCCCACGGGACTCTTCGGGAGGGGCTCGGTGCGCACCTCGACAAGTCCCGGCTTCTTGTACGAACCGAGACGATCGCTGCACAGATCACGAATTTCTGTGGAGATTCTCTCGCGCTCGTCGTTAGACAACTCACGTTCGACAACACACACCGCGGCCGGAGTCTCGCCCCAACGATCGTGCGGAACCGCGAATACCGCTACCTCGGTCACCTCAGGGTGATCAGCGATCACGTTCTCGAGTTCTGCAGGCCAGATGTTGAAGCCTCCGGAGATGATCATGTCGTCCTTGCGATCGAGGACATAGAGATAGCCGTTTGTGTCGAGTCGCCCGATATCGCCGGTGAGCACGAAGCCGTCGGAGGTCATCCGTTCTGCCGTTGCATCCTCGTTGTCCCAGAAGCCCGTCATCTGGCCATCACAGCGGATGGCGACCTCGCCCTCCTCCCCGATCTCGAGTGATCGCAGCGGATCCTCGGGATCACGGATGTCGAGAAGAGCGAATGGCAGGGCGCGTCCGGTGGATCGAAGTGGGTTCGAACCGGGCACTTCCGAGAACCACTCTTCTGGCCCCATCATGCAGACCGGGACCGCTTCTGTCTGTCCGTATCCCTGGTAGAGGACCATGCCGAATACATCTCGAGCGAGCAAGGCTGTCTCGTCGGCGATCGGGGCGCCGCCGATCTGCAGCACTTTCAGGGCCGACCAGTCTCGATCGGCGGCACCTGGGTGCCGGGCCAGAGCGTTGAGCATGGCAGGAACGGCGAACATGTAGCCGATGCGCTCGCTCTCCATGACATCGATGGTCTCGGCAGGGTCGAAATGATCGAGCATCACATTGGTGCCACCACTCAGCCAGGTTGGGGTGTAGAGGTAGCCCGACCCATGAGAGATCGGCCCAACATGGAGACATGATTCCCCTGCGGTCATCGGCGGGAAGTTGTAGAACCAGTCCCGTCCGGCTGCGAGCCACGACCGGTGGCTGTACGCGACGCCTTTGGGCTTGCCGGTCGTGCCACCGGTGTGCCGAATGATGTACCAGTCATCGGGGGCGATGGTGACGTCGGGATCGGTGTCGGGAAAGCTCGCCAACCACGGTTCGTAGTCGTTGTCGCGAACGACGACATAGTCGAGATTCGGTAGGCGGTCACGCAGATCCTCGATCTCGCTTGCGTAATGCTCGGCAACGACCACCGCCCGGCATCCGGTGTGGTCGAGCATATGAAGGTGGCTCTCCGGGGAATTTCGGGCGTACAGGGGCACACGGACGAATCCTCCGGCGGCTGCACCTGCGAAAAAGTCCTGGGCACCGATTGAGTTGTCCTCGAGAACACCGATCCGATCGCCCGGGCGAAGCCCGAGAGCGGCGAGGGCGTTAGCGATTCTGAGACCGCGCGACCATGCCTCAGCGAAACTCAGACGACGGATCGCACCAGATGACACGTGGACAACGGCAGTCCTCTCGGCATTGAGTCGAGCAGATTGGCGCATGAGGCTTCGTACATCCATGTGTATCGACTCTATGGTGGAGACGTGTCTCCAGTGACGGTCGAGCCAGCAGATCCACGACCACGAGTCGAGGGAACCACCGTGATCGGCAGTCGATGTACGGCGTGTGGTCGTCCCGACGCGTGGGAACGGGACCGGTGCCCGTCCTGTCTCGGGCTGTGCAATCCCGAGCGGTTTGGGCCAGGAGGTGTTGTGTGGTCATCGGCTGATGTCCATCTGGCAGTCGGACATCGTGAACCTCCGTTCACTTTGGCCCAGGTCGATCTGGACGGTGGGCCGAGAGTGCTGGCCACCATCCGGCCTAACGGTGAGTTGCCCCCCGGAACCCGGGTGGAAATCCTTGGTGAAGCCCTCGGCGATGTGGTGGTAGGGCCATGACCCCCGTCATCACAGGGGTGGGCACGTCGGGCTTCGGGCGTTTCCCGACGGCTCGCATCGAGTCCCTCGCACACGCGGCGGTGATCGAGGCGCTCGACGATGCTGGGCTCAGTCCGGCTGATATCGATGCGGCCTACATCGGCTCGGTATTCGGTCCGGCTGGCATCGCCAATCGGGTGTTGGCCGGAGTAGGGCTTGCAGGAATACCCGTCTACCGAATTGAGGCGGCCTGTGCGAGTGGGACGGTTGCGCTCCACGAGGCTCAGCGAGCAGTTCGAACCGGTGTGCATCGCAGGGTCATCGCTATCGGTGTCGAGCAGTTGTCGGTCGTCTTCGACGGTCCGATCGTGCCCGAACCGACCGATCCCGAGGGACGGTCGGGACTTGCTCTTCCTGCGCTGTATGCCTTGCAGGCGAATCGTTATCTCGCGGAGCACAACCTTGAACCGTCGGTCCTCGCTCACATCGCCGTGAAGAACAAGTTCGCCGGTTCGATGAACCCGCGAGCCCACCTTGGTGGAGCTCCTCCCTCCTTTGAGCAGGTCATGGCATCGCGGCCGATCGCTGGGCCGTTGACGCTCCTGCAATGCTGCCCGATGACCGATGGAGCGGCTGCCGTGATCGTTGCCGATGGTGCCACCGACACGGGGGTGCCGATCCTTGCGAGTTCGTTCGTCTCGGGCCCGGCTTGGGAGGCGGGATGCGATGAGCCATGGAGCCTGCGAACGGTTGCTGCTGCTGCCTCGTCGGTCTGGGAGCAATCTGGTCTCGGTCCTGCCGATATCGATGTCGCGGAGATGCACGACGCTTTTACCATCGGTGAGATCCTCACCACCGAGGCGCTCGGCTTAGCCGAGCCCGGAACGGCTGGCCGTCTCGCGGCCGAGGGCGTCACCGCTTTGGGAGGTCGACTACCGATCAATCCAAGTGGCGGCTTGCTTTCTCGTGGGCACCCGCTCGGAGCAACTGGTTTGGCGCAGGCAGCCGAGCTGGTATGGCAGCTTCGGGGGGCCTCGGGAAATCGTCAGGTTCCCGAGGCGCGCCATGCCCTGCTTGAGACCATGGGTGGGGGCGCTGCTGGTGTTGACGGCAATGCTTGTGTGGTGGCACTCCTTGGGGCAGAACGATGATCACCAGTACGGCTGACCTTCTCGATCCGAGTGTGGTGCGCGACCCGCATGCGACGTTCGCCGAAGTGCGCGCCCACGGGCGACCTGTGTGGCTGGAACGGCACCGGGCTTGGATGGTTGCTGGCCACTCT
Organism: Ilumatobacteraceae bacterium; assembly: GCA_040263235.1. Taxonomy (GTDB): domain Bacteria; phylum Actinomycetota; class Acidimicrobiia; order Acidimicrobiales; family Ilumatobacteraceae; genus Casp-actino5. The sequence goes on along the minus strand of JBDQKN010000012.1, from coordinate 4,613 downwards.
GCGGTGAACGAGGGATTTCGTGATCTTCGCCTCTCAAGCGATCGACTCACCCCGATGGAGCGTCGACTGAGCGATGCAAACCGCGACACTCTCGGGACCACGATCGAGCTGCTTCGTGGGTGGATGGTGTTCCATGATCCGCCTGATCACACCCGACTTCGTGAGCCACTTCGGCGGGCCTTCACTCCGGCCCGACTCGCAGGGCTCCGGCCGCGCATCGAGGCGGTGGTCGATGAACTGTGCGACGCGATGGAGGGCCGGTCTGAGGTTGACCTGTTGTCGGAGTTCACCTTCCCACTCCCAGCGATCGTGATCGCCGAACTGCTCGGCGTACCGGCTGAAGATCGAGAAGATTTCAAACACTGGAGTGACCAACTCTCAGCGATTGTGTTCGGGAGTCCTGACCGGGCAGGGCGGGCGGCAGTCGCTGCTGCTGGCAGCGAGCGGTTCTCGGGGTATTTCACCGAACTTATCGATCGCTACCGGAATCATCCCGAGGACAATCTGGTCTCCGCCTTGATCGCCGTCACCGAAGATGATCCCGACGGCGCGGGTCTGGCAACAGATGAGTTGGTCGGTGCCTGCACGATGCTCCTCTTTGGTGGACACGAGACCACGACCACGCTGGTGTCGAACGCGATGCGGTCATTGATGACCCACCCCGATCAGCGTCGTCGCCTCATCGAGAGCCCCGACATGGTTCCTCAGGCCGTCGAGGAACTCCATCGATTCGATGGTTCGACCAAGATCATGGTCCGTGTAGTGGGCGAGGGTCATGAGCGCGGCGGGGAGACCTTTGAACCAGGCCAGACGGTCTTCCTCGGGGTCATGGGCGCGAATCGAGACCCTGATGTGTTCGAGCGTCCCGACCTTCTGGATCTGACTCGACCGAACTCTCGACATCACCTCGGGTTCGGATATGGAATCCACTTCTGTCTTGGCGCCGCTCTGGCGCGCCTTGAAGCGGAGATCGCTGTTGGGGCACTAGTGCGCCGGTTCCCCGAGATGACTCACGACCCTGATGCGGTCGTGTATCCCGAGACGTTGCTCAGTCGAAGTGTTGCTTCGTTGCCAGTTGCCCTCAGGCCGTGAAGCCATCCATTCGGGCGAGGACCTGAAGCATCACCTCGTCTGCGCCACCGCCGATCGATGACAGACGGTTGTCGCGGAAGAACCGGGCGGTCCACGTCTCCTCCACGTAACCCATTCCCCCGTGGTACTGCAGGCAGGTGTCAGCCACTCGACGCACCAAACGGCCTGCCGTCAGTTTGGCAATCGTTGCCTGCCTGGTGGTGTCCTCCCCACGCTGGTACGCCTCAGCGATGGCGTAGTTATAGGTGCGGAGCATGTCCACCTCGGCTGACAGCTCAGCGAGGTTGAACTGGAGGTGCTGGTTTGCGAGCAATGGCTTTCCAAAGACGTGCCGCTCACGGAGAAACTGTGCCGTGCGCTCAAGCGCGAGTTCGCACGCCCCGACCGTTGAGTACGCAGCCCACATGCGTTCGACGACGAACTGGGTCATCTGCTGTTGGAAGCCTCGGCCGATCTCGCCGATTGTGTTGGCAACGGGGACTCGGCAGTCGTCAAAGGACAGGAGCCCGGTGTCCGACGCTCGCATTCCGAGCTTGTCGAGCTTTTTCGACACTGAGAAGCCTGGGGCGTCGGTTGGGACGATGATCTGGCTCATGCCGTGGTAGCCGCCCTCGTCAGAGGTGCGCGCCAGGAGGCAGAGCCAATCGGCTTGGAGGCTGTTCGTAATCCACATCTTGGAACCGTTGATCACCCATTGATCGCCATCGCGGACTGCCTTGGTGCGTAGTCCGGCGACATCTGACCCGGCATCAGGTTCGCTGACTGCGATCGAACAGACCATGTGCCCCTCAAGGGCGGGTTTGAGGAAGGCCGTCTTCTGCTCGGCGGTGCCAAAGGTGGCGAGCGACGGCGTGGCCATATCGACTTGAACGCCGAGTGCCATCGGGAGAGAACCATGGTCGCAACGTCCGAACTCCTCAGCGAGGATGACGGTGAAGAGGTGATCGGCGCCCTGACCACCGAACTCGGTCTCGTATTCGAGGCCGAGAAAGCCGAGATCGCCCATCGCAGAGAAGATCTCGTGGAGGGGCATCATCCCCGCCTCTTCCCACTCTGGAATTCTTGGATTCACCTCCTGCTCGACGAACGAGCGGACGACGGCACGGAACTCATGGTGTTCAGGGGTGAACTGCATAGTGAGAAAATAGGTCGCCTAAGGTGCATTCATGACAATCGAGCACCAGCAGCGCGCCATTGACCTCGGCATCGTGGTCACTGATTCCGAGCGATCACTTGCGTTTTACCGGGATCTTCTGGGCTTTGTCCATGAGGGCGACATGCCGATGCCGATAGGCGGTGGTGGAACGATGCACCGTCTTCGCTGCGGAGATTCACTGATCAAGTTGGTGTGTTTTGACTCAACCCCAGCGGACCGCGCCGCAACGGGGGGGATTGAAGCGGGTACCGGCTACCGATACTTCACGATCCACATGTCGAACATCCGCGAGGTCTTCGATGCCTGCGTGGCGGCTGGATCGACTGTGGTAACACCTGTGGTTGAACTGCGGCCGAAGGTGACCATCGCGATCGTGACCGATCCCGATGGGAACCTCGTCGAGTTCCTTCAGATGGGCTGATTCAGACAGCGAGGAGGTCGCGGGCGCCGGTGTCGCTCGAGGGGTGACGCAGTTTCGACATCGCTCGGGCCTCGATCTGGCGGATCCGTTCACGGGTGAGGTTGAAGTGTTCGCCTACCTCTTCGAGAGTGCGAGGCTCTCCACGGTCGAGTCCGAAACGCAGTTTGAGGATTTCACGCTCTCGCTCATCGAGTGGAGCGAGGAGTCGGCTGATCTCTTCGGGGAGCAGCGCGGTCGCCGCTACCTCGAAGGGGGACTCGGCTGAGCGATCTTCGACCACATCGCCGAGCTCTGCGTCGCCGTCCTCGCGGAGTGGTTCGGAGAGCGACAGTGGTTCAGCTGCGAAACGGAGTGCCTCGGTGACTTTGTCTTCGGGCATCTCGACTTCGAGGGCGAGTTCGGCCAGTGTTGCCGGACGTCCGTACTTCACCTCGAGCCGCGACCGAGCCTTCTGCAGACGAGCCAAGGTGTCTCCAGCGTGGACGGGCAGGCGGATGGTTCGGCCCGTATTCGCAATGCCTCGGGTGATCGCCTGTCGAATCCACCACGTCGCATATGTGGAGAATTTGAACCCCTTGCGCCAGTCGAATTTCTCGACGGCGTGCATGAGGCCGAGATTGCCTTCCTGGATGAGGTCAAGGAGAGGGAGTCCCGACGCCTGGTACTTCTTGGCGATTGACACCACAAGTCGCAGGTTTGACTGCACAAATTGGCGCTCTGCTTCCTCGCCTCGGCGTGCAGTGCGTCGCAACTCGCGCTTCTTGTTCGACGTGAGGTCTTTGCCACCGGCGTCAAGAAGCTCGATGGACTCTTTACCCGCCTCGATTTCTTTGGCGAGTCGTACCTCGTCGTCTTTGGTGAGCAGTGTGTACTGCCCGATGTCGCTGAGGTAGAGACGGACGAGATCCTCGTCGTCCCGATCGACACGATCCTTGGCCACTCCGGCTCCCTTCGCTGGGTGTGTCAGACGGCGGATGAGACGTTCGTCACGATACCCACTGAACCGACCTGTGACACCCGTCCGGCACGGAGATTCGCGCGCCAGTACACTCGTTCCCATGTCAAACCCCGTCCTCAACGATCGAGTCCTCAATAATTGGGCGCCCCCGGTCACCGATGGCCCGGTGTCAGCCTGGCCTTCACCGCCGACTTCCCGGATGACCGTCGGCGGGTCGGTCTCTGCTACTGCGGTACTTCTCGTGCTGTTGCTGGCCTCGGCCACCGTCGGCTGGTTGATGACCGGTTCTCCTGAGCAACGTCCGGACGGCACCATCGCTTACGGCATCCCTGGAGCAGCGATGGCCGGGGTATTCGTCGGATTCGGACTTGCGATCTTCCTGATGTTCAAACCCCATCTGGCGAGAATCCTCGCCCCGATCTACGCACTCGCCGAGGGACTCTTCGTTGGCGCTGTTTCACGCATGTACGAGACCTTCTACGACGGCATCGTGATCCAGGCCGCTGGCGCCACCGTCGCTGTGGTGGCCGTGATGCTCGTGCTCTACGCCACTGGCATCGTCAAGGTGACCGACCGGTTCCGTCGAATCGTCGTTGCCGCCACGATGGGCGTGATGGTGTTCTACGGGATCGCCTTCCTGATCAGTCTGTTTGGTGGATCGGTTTCCTTCCTGTCGAGTTCCAGCGCCCTCTCGATTGGGTTCAGTTTTGTGGTGGCTGGGTTGGCGGCGTTCAACCTCGCACTCGATTTTGACTTCATCGAACGTGGAGCAGCTCAGGGCCTTCCCAAGCATTTCGAGTGGTTTGCTGGTTTCGGGATCCTCGTCACGATCGTGTGGCTGTACCTCGAGATCCTTCGCCTGCTCGCCAAACTCCGCGAGCGGTGATTCGACGGTTGACCGAAGCGACCCTGGTCGGTGCCGGTGGCGCACTCGTTGGAGGGGCTGCTGGGTCGGTCCTCGGTGTCGGTCTGCCTGCGGCCTGTGT
>JBDQKN010000011.1:0-17660 GCA_040263235.1 Ilumatobacteraceae bacterium | reverse complement strand
CGTCGCATCCTTGGTGATGATCACGCGCTTGGCGGTACCGAGCAGGTCGAGGGTGGTGTTCTCAAGCTTGAGCCCGACATCCTCGCTGATGACCTGGCCGCCCGTGAGAACGGCCATGTCCTGCAGCATTGCCTTGCGTCGGTCTCCGAAACCGGGGGCCTTCACAGAGCATGAGGCAAAGGTGCCACGGATCTTGTTGACGACGAGGGTGGCGAGAGCCTCGCCCTCGATGTCCTCAGCGATGATGACCAGCGGCTTGCCGGTCTTCATGACGCCTTCGAGAACCGGCAGCAGCGACTGGACGGTCGAGATCTTGCCCTGATTGAGCAGGATGTACGCGTCGTCGAGCACGGCCTCCTGACGGTCGGTGTCGGTCACGAAGTAGGGCGAGAGGTAGCCCTTGTCGAACTGCATACCCTCGGTGAACTCGAGTTCGGTTCCGAAGGTATTCGACTCTTCAACCGTGACGACGCCGTCCTTGCCGACCTTGTCGATTGCATCGGCGATGACCTCGCCAATCGACGAGTCAGCAGCGGAGATGGTGGCAACGCTGGCGATGTCGTTCTTGTCGTCGACGTCCTTGGCCTGGGCGAGGATCGAGTCGACGGCCGCCTTGACGGCCTTCTCGATGCCCTTCTTGACACCCATGGGGTTGGCTCCGGCGGCAACGTTCTTCATGCCGATCTGAACCATGGCCTGGGCGAGCACCGTGGCCGTGGTGGTTCCGTCGCCAGCGACGTCGTTGGTCTTGGTGGCCACTTCCTTCACCAGCTGGGCACCCATGTTCTCGAAGGGATCCTCGAGCTCGATCTCCTTGGCGATGGACACACCATCGTTGGTGATCGTCGGGGCACCGAACTTCTTGTCGAGGACCACGTTGCGGCCCTTCGGTCCAAGGGTGACCTTGACAGCGTCGGCCAGCTTGTTGACGCCGGCCTCGAGCGAACGACGGGCTTCGTCGTCAAACTTCAGCAATTTGGACATTGGTTACCTCACTTCTCCACGATCGCGAGCACGTCGCGGCTCGACAGCACGAGCAGATCGTCGGCGCCGACGGTCACCTCAGTGCCGCCGTACTTCGAGTAGAGAACGGTGTCGCCCTCTTTGATGTCGAGTGGGATCAACTCGCCGGTAGCTTCGGCGCGCTTGCCCGGCCCCACAGCCAGGACCGTGCCCTGCTGGGGCTTCTCCTTGGCGGTATCGGGGATCACAAGACCAGACGCGGTCTGAGTCTCAGCCTCATTTGGCTTGACGACGATGCGGTCATCGAGCGGCTTCAGGTTCATGTTGCATGCCTCCGTTGGCGTGAACAGGGGTGGTGGGATGGCGATCAGAGTGGGTTAGCACTCTGATCGTGCGAGTGCCAAGACTAGAGGCCGAACCCCCTCGTTGGCAACCGGAGTACGCGAGTGCTAATCGCCGGCGACCGTGATCCCGGCTGCGCGGAGAACCTCCACCGTCTCGGCCAGCGGCAACCCCACCACATTCGATACCGAGCCACGCACCCATTCGATAAATGCCGCAGCGGGCCCCTGAATGCCGTACGCGCCCGCCTTATCGAGCGGCTCGCCGGTCTCGACATACCAGGCGATCTCAGCCTCGGTGAGACGCCTGAACTGCACGGTGGTCGACACCACGATCGTTGCGGTCTCACCCTGTGAAGCGACCACCACTGCGGTGTGTGCCGAGTGAGAGCGGCCGGACAGGGACCTCAGCATCGATATCGCATCCGCCGCATCAACCGGTTTGGCCAAGATCACGCCGTCGAGGTCGACCGTCGTGTCAGCAGCCAAGACCACCTCGTTGGAACGGCTCCGGCCGAGCACAGCCTCGGCCTTGGCTCCAGCAACGCGAACCACATAAGAAATGGGGTCCTCGCCCGAGATCACTGATTCATCAACATCTGCCGGATCAACACTGAACACCACGCCAAGAGTGCTCAACATCTCACGCCGACGGGGTGAACCCGAGGCGAGAACCAGATCAGCCACCCGACACCGCCATCACGGCATCATCATCGGGAATCGTCAGGTCATCGTCGGCGCCTTCGGCGGCGAGGAATCCTTCGGGGAGGGCAACCTTGATCGGCCCATTGGTATGTCCACGACGAATCCGCTGCCCGCCCGGCACCACCTCTGCCGTCGGATCAAGATCGGCGAGGAGATCATCGAGTTCGCCAAGAGACCCCACCATGGCGAAGCGACGACGCGCCTCGGGCCCGACCGGATACCCGGTGAGGTACCACGAAGCGTGCTTGCGGAAGTCCCGCATCGCGAAATTCTCCCCCGATACCCGGCGTCCCGAACGCCCGATTCCGTCACCTTCGAAATGCTCGACCAAAGCCCGACCATGGGCAGCGATCGTGTGGGCAACCTCACCTAACAACGGGGGTGGGGCCACCTCACGTCCCGCGACGGCGTCGACCAGATCACGGAATAACCATGGTCTGCCGAGACATCCACGTCCGACCACAACCCCATCGCATCCGGTCTGTTCCATCATCGCCACACCGTCGGCAGCCTCCCAGATGTCGCCGTTGCCAAGTACGGGGATCCGATGGCCGGCATCAGCAATCGCCGACTTCAATTCGGTGATCGCCTCCCAACGGGCCTCCCCCGCATAGTGCTGCTCAACCGTTCTCGCATGCAGCGCGACCCAGGCCACACCTTCTTCGGCGCAGATCAGCCCGGCACGAACGTCGGTGCGCAGGTCATCAGTCAACCCCATCCTGAACTTGGCCGTTACCGGAACACCAAAGGGCCCCGCACCCTCAACGGCAGCAGCAACGATTGCCCTGAGGAGCGCCGGGCGGGCGGGCACTGCGGCGCCACCACCCTTGCGGGTGACCTTGGCTGCAGGGCAACCAAAGTTCAGATCGACATGATCGACGCGCCCCTCCTCGCACACCATTCGCACCGCCATGCCCACCTGAGCGGGGTCACTGCCGTAAATCTGAAGGCTTCGCGGTTGCTCATCTGAGGAGAAGGCCATCATCCTGAGGGTCTTGTCGTTGCGATGGGCCACGGCGGTGGCCATCACCATCTCGTTGACATACACCAATCCGGGCGCAAACGCCCGGCAGATCGCGCGATAGGCGGCATTGGTCACCCCAGCCATAGGAGCCAATACCACCGGTGCTGCGGGCACGTGATCACCCACCCTCAGCGGAATGCGGTGCATCATCGGCGATCCAACCCTTCGATCAATGGCATCGTCGGAAACGCCCCGATATCGAGTGGGCTTGGCCCCACCGAGCGGAGCCGATGCCAGCCGGCTGCTGCGATCATCGCGGCGTTATCGGTGCACATCTCACGACTCGGCAGGAACGATCCGATCCCAACCCGTTCACAGGCCAACGCCATCTCGGTGCGCAAAAGCCGGTTAGCCGCAACACCACCGCCGAGCACGATGCCAGTCGCCCCCACCTCACGAGCTGCGCGCAGCGCCTTGTGGACCAATACGTCAACCACGGCCTGCTGAAAGGATGCCGCAACATCTACCGATGACACGTCGGGATTTCGCTTGACATGGTTCACGACAGAGGTCTTCAAACCACTGAAACTGAAGTCAAGACCATCGTCCATCATCGCCCGGGGAAATCTGATCGCATCCGGGTCGCCAGCATCCGATGCGAGGTCGATCGCGGGCCCACCGGGGTATCCAAGGTCGAGATATCGGGCGACCTTGTCGAAGGCCTCGCCCGCAGCATCATCAATAGTCCGACCGAGCAGTCGGTAGTCGCCGTGATCGCGCATCTCGACGAGCATCGTGTGGCCACCCGAGACAAGCAGCACAACGAGCGGGAATTGAAGATCACGGTCCTCGAGAAACGACGCATAGAGATGCGCCTCGAGATGGTTCACGCCGACGAACGGCACATCCCATGCCAGCGCAAGGGCCTTCGCCGCCGATACCCCCACCAGGAGTGCCCCGATGAGGCCCGGCCCGATGGTGCACGCCACAGCGTCGATCCGAGACTCATCGATTCCGCCCTCGACGACAGCTCTGGCAACAACAGGATTCAATGACTCGAGGTGGGCGCGGCTCGCCACCTCAGGGACCACGCCACCGAATTCTGCGTGAAGGTCGATTTGGCTCGACACCACACTCGAGATCACGTCGTCCCCACCGAGCACGAGCGCTGCAGCGGTTTCGTCACAACTCGTCTCGATACCGAGCACAAGGGTGTTGTCGTCGACGGTCATCCGATCCTCCCTATGTCCACCGACTCGACACCAATTCCTTGGAGGTAGTCATCCGCGCCCAGCTCATGGCACCACATCACGATCGCATCCTCGCCATGTTCGTAGTAGCCACGTCGAATACCCGCCGGGGAGAATCCGAATCGACGGTACAGATCAAGTGCAGGCGCCGCAGAAGCCCTGACCTCCAGGGTCCACGCGACAGCACCACGTGAACGCGCCTCGACCGCAAGATGCCGCATGAGCCCCGATGCAATGCCGCGTCGACGTTGGCTCTGTTCAACCACGATGTTCGTCACGTGGGCCTCACCGCCGGTCGAGGCCGTGATCACCCACAGACCTGCATAGCCGAGTATGCGTCGCCCCGACCGAGCGACAACATAATGCCGATGCCCCTTCGCGACCTGCGCGAGTTCATCTTCGAAGACCGAACGCGACCAGTGCCGGTCATACGTGATCGACTCGATCGCCATGACTCGTCGAAGGTGACGGCGACGCATGGGTTCGATCACCCACGCGTTCATGGCCGCACCTGCCGCGTGTCCCAATTGATCTGGGCGTCGGGCTGACGCAGGTAGACCGGAACGATCTCACGATGGTCGACCCACTCCTCACGCAACGCTCGAGCATGGGCCAACTCAACGAGCGAACCCGCCGACGGATGGCGAGGGCCAGCGACCTCAGCGTGGTGAACCTCGCCCAGCACCTCGCGGTAGCGCTCTGCCCCGTCGCCGATACAGAGCGACTCCTGACCTCGGGCCATCAGGTCCGCAGCAAGGTCCTCTGGCGATCCCACCGTTGGCGCCAGCACCTGTTGCACCCCGCCGGGCACCTGTCGATACATCGCCCAGAAAACCTCACCTTTGCGGGCGTCGATCACTGGCACCACCACCCGTTCCGAGTGTCGTGCCGGGAAGGCCAAAAGGTCCAAAGAAGTGATGCCGATCATCGGCACACGCAATGCCATCGCCAACGCCTTTGATGTTGCGATGCCTACTCGCATCCCGGTGAACAGCCCAGGACCTACATCAACCGCCACCACTGCCACATCAGCGAGAGCAACGTCTGCCTGTCGACAGACGAAATCAACTGCCGGCACGATCGTCTCGGCGTGGCGACGCCCTCGCGCGATCTCGACCGAGGCCACAACCCCATCATGGGTTCCGAGCGCAACACCCACCGACTCGGTGGCGCTCTCGATGCCAAGGATCAACATGCGAACTCGCTCAGAGCCTGCTCGAGCAGTGCCGATCGCTGGGCCCACATTCGTCCGATCACCTGAACCTCAATCTCGCGCGACCCGGACGGACCCTCGTCATCACCACCATCAGGTTCATCGCCGACGGCGAGATGCACTGCCAGATGGTCTCTCACCACACCAACTGCTGCTTCGCCCCACTCCACTAGGAGTACGCCACCAAACTCAGCAAGCTCACCAAGGGCGAGATCTGCAACCTCAGCGGTTCGTTCGAGTCGATAAAGGTCAGCATGATGCAGCGTCACCGTGCCGCATTCGTACGAATTTACGAGCGTGAAGGTCGGTGATGTCATTGGTTCTGTGACCCCAAGGACCGAACCGAAACCCTGGGCAAAAACCGTCTTCCCGGCTCCCATATCCCCAGACAGAAGGATGATGTCGCCTGCGCGGGCGAGTCTCGCCACCGCAGCGGCGATCTCGCGGGTCGTCCCCGGGGAGTCCGAGCGCAGGTCCATGCACTACCGATGCTACGAGAGGTCGGGCGAAGAGCCCACGACAGATCGCGGCACCCTCGCCGAGATGGCACAGACCACCTCGTAGCCAATGGTGCCGAGTCGCCGCGCCCACTCCTCAACGGTGAGCAGGGAATCTCCCTGATGACCGATCAGCACCACCTCGTCACCAATCGACACCTGGTCGCTTCCATCGGGATCGGGCCCGAGGTCCACCATGAGTTGATCCATCGTCACCACGCCCACTACCGGACGTTCCCGGCCGCCGATCAACACCGAACCTCCGACGGCAGACCAGCGTCGAGGAACACCGTCGGCATACCCCACCGGAACCGTCGCGACTCTGGTTCGACTGGCGAACTGATGCTTCCACCCGTAAGAGATGTGACTCCCGGCCTCGACCTCTTTCACCAGCGATACCCGACTCCACCACCGAAGCGCCGCTCTGTACTGACCCCTATCGAGTAGGACTTCAGGCGACGGGTCGATCCCGTAGACAGCGATACCGGTCCGGACCACATCGCGCCGAGACACCGGGTGAAGCAATGCACCCGCCGAATTCGCAACGTGAATCAGTACCCGCTCATCCACCAATCCCCGTTCGCGCGCTTCATCGACAACTCGATCGAATTCCTGAAGTTGCGCAGCAGTTGCCGGATGGTCGGGGGAGTCTGCGAGGGCGAGGTGGGTGCAGATCCCGCCCAATCGAACCCCCGTGGTCCCATGCACCACAGCCAGTACATCGCTGAGCCCATGAGGAGACACCCCAACCCGTTGCATCCCGGTATCGACCTTCACGTGCACATCGATCGCAACCCCTGCAGCCACTGCCGCAGCACCAAGAGCAGCGATTCCAGACGGTGTGTACACGGTGGGCGTGAGACCCGCTGTCACCATCCGGGCGGCGAACTCGGGCGGTTGCTCGCTGAGCACCAGCACGGGCACATCGACCCCTCCCTGACGGAGTCGTTCGCCCTCATCGATCAGCGCTACGGCACAACCGGATGCGCCAGCCGCGACCGCGGCCCTCGCCACCGCAACAACACCATGACCATAGGCATCAGCCTTGACCACGGCCCACACCACCGCTGGCGATGAGCACGCAACGAGGGCAGCAACATTGCCGGCGATGGCATCGAGGTCGACTTCGACCCCGCTCCACCGATTCGGAGCACGCTGCACTTCAGTCAGGGTCATGGAATATCGATCTCAAATCCAAGAGCAACAAGCGTCGCCTCGTCAGCTCGACCGGTCTCGTCCAGATTGAACGCCCGCTGAAATGCTCTGACTGCTTCCTCGGTCATCTCGAGGAAGTTTCCACTAGTTGGCGAGACCGGATATCCGATTCGCGACAGCCTGACCTGGAGTGCCTCGACGTCGTCGCCGGTGTCGCCCATTCCAAGTTCCCGCCTTATCGAGATCACATGGGTGTCTCGTGCGCACACGGTTTCTCGCGTCGGGCCGATCTCGTAACACAAGATGTCACTGTCGATCACCGGGTAGAGAGCAGCAAGGTCCGCAATGGGGCCAGTCTCATCAGGGTCGGGGCACCGGCCATCGAGGGCCGCGAAGGGTTCTGTCGGGGTGGGACATTGTCGGCCATCGAGATATGCAAGAAGGCGCGAGAGGTAGTCAGCGAATGCCCAAGCGCCACGCTGGCGGTGGTGCACCCCATCAGCGGCAAACCATTCACCGTGATCGGCGCTGTACCCACCCCAATCGGCGATCACCATCGATATGCCCGAGACCTGGTTTGCCCGTCGTTCTAGAGCGCGATTCGCAGCGGCGAATTCCAGATGATTGCCCGTCTCCGACGGTGAGACGTAATCAACATCGGAACGCAGGGTCAACCAGATGATCCGTTCATAGCCGAGTCGCTTGGCCTCAGCCACCACGACGGGTACCGCGCGTTCATGAGCAAGAGCCGTGTCGTTGTAGCCGGAGGCCATGATCAGGGTCGTATAGACGTCACCATGGTCAACAAGGGCCTCGAGGGCAGACGATGGGGTGCGACCCTCACGCCCACGGCACGACCGGTCGATGAGCCGCCGGCAGGATTCAAGGTCGAGGGTGATCGATGCCCCACGCAGGGCCGTCGCTGCACCAGGCACCCACCGCAGCGAGGCCGCCGAGGAATCACCGATCACCAACACACTGTCAGCGTTGGACACCCTGGTAGCGACGCCCGCAGCGACGGCGCCTCCATCAAGATCAAGCGGCACTGGCGACGCTGCCGTCACCCCGCCGCCGAGGATCACCATCATCACGGCCGCCCACAGCCCAGATCGCCTCGTCACGGTTGTTCACCAGAGAGCAGTTCGGCAATCGCTGGGGCTACCGCCTCAGCGATATCGGTCGCAAGCGTGCCGGGAGCACATCGCAACGCAGCCGAACCATGAACAAATGCTGCTGCAACCGCCGCTGAAAGTGCGGGTACACCAGCTGCAAGGAATGCTCCGATAATGCCGCTGAGCACGTCACCGCTGCCAGCAGTGGCGAGTCGTTCATCACCGACGTCGACCAGCCACGTCCTCCCATCAGGTCCAGCAACCACCGTTGTCGGGCCCTTCAAGAGCACCACTGCCCCGGTCTCGGCGACAAGTCGGTTCGCCGCAGCGATCCGATCATCACCCGGCGGCTCCCCGAGAAGAGTTGCGTACTCCCCGTCGTGGGGAGTCAAAACCACCGGGCCCACTCGTGACCGCAACGAGGCAGGCGAGCCGTGGGGATTCCAGGTCAACGCGAACAGCCCATCACCATCGACCACGACCGGCAACGTGCTACCGAAAATCAGCCGTGCCGCCTCAGCGGGTGTGCCGCCCCGACGACCGAGACCAGGGCCAATCACCATCGAGCCAAATCGGTGCACATCCCCCAGGACGACATCAGACCAGTCCGCCCCAGGAAGCAACTCGTGCACAGCCTCTATTGGTTCGGGGATAACCGACCCTTCGTGAGATAACCGGACCATGCCAGCTCCGGCGCGTAACGCTCCTCGTGCCGCCAGCGCTCCAGCTCCTGGCATCGATTCGGATCCAGCCACCACATGCACCGCGGTCGACCATTTGTGGGCTCCCCGCTCACGCCGAGGAAGTGCCAACAGCACATCGTCAGAGGTTGCGAGCATGGCATGTGGTTCACCGAGTTGAAGGCCGATATCGACAATTTCGAGATGGCCGACACGGTCTGGACCATCGCCGAACAACAGACCCGGTTTGGCAGCCTGAAACGAGACGGTGTGAACAGCGCTCAGCACCCGTTTCCCCCGACCGGTTGTGGCATCAAGACCCGATGGGATGTCAACCGCGAGCACCGGAATGTCGCCAATTGCGGGTGGCTCCCATTCGCCTCTGAATCCGGTACCGAAGGCAGCATCGATCAACAAGTCGACTCGGCCCGGTGCCGCCGGCACCACCTGGTCGAGTCTCGTCGGCAGCGCTTCGGTACCAACCGTGATCACTCGACACCCTCGATCGGCAAGGAGCCGACCTGCGTGCCGGCCGTCCGCCCCGTTGTTTCCCGGTCCTGCGATCACAACAACTGTCCGACCGTAGGAACCACCCATCAGTCGAACTGCTGCACGCGCCACTGAAGCCCCAGCCCTGCCGATCAGTTCAGCCATCGGAACTGGGGATGCAGCGTCGGCCGCCCTCGCCTGCTCGGGCGTGATGACCGGAATCACTCGGCCACCACATGGGCGATCGCCACCGTGTCGCCATGAGACAGGCTCAGATGCCAGCGCGTCACTCCTGCCGCAACCGCGAGATCAAGGGCCCGGCCCTCAACCATCAACGAGGGGGCACCCGAGGGCGCACGTTCTACCCACACCTCGTGAAACCCAAACGCCCCAAGACCAAGGCCAAGTGATTTCATCACGGCCTCACGGGCGGCGAATCGAGCCGCCAGGCCAGGCACCGGGTCCGAACGGCTAGCGAGCGATGCGAGCTCACGTGCGGTGAACAGTCGCTCGCGCATCGACGGCGTCCGGTCAAGCGACCGGCGAAACCGTTCGATGTCGACGACGTCGACCCCGACGCCGATCATCACTGCACCCAGTGGTCGGCTGTCTCGGAGATCGGATCGATGAGCAGCTCAGCCGTGCCAATGGTTGCGAGCAACGAATCATCGAAGGAGCCCTCGGTCTCAGTCACCCAGTCGACAAGGCGGTCATAGCGGTGGTCATATCCCTGCAAACAGGTCCGAGCATCGGTAACGGAGAGATGGTCGTTGAGGGTCACGTGCAGCAGGGTGATACCCGTGCACGTACCGCCCTTTGTCTCGGGAACGAAGATGACGATCCTCGAATCGCGTCGTCCCCGAGCCACCAAAACCTCACGCTGCTCCGCCACATGTCGCTTCGTACCGCGAAGTGCTGGATCGACATCGACGCGACTCTGAAGATTTCGGGAGATACCACCACGGTCAACTACCGCCAGGGTCGACCCCTCAATGGCGTAGCGGGTGTAGCCAGCCACTGCCGAGACAGCGGGGTCAAGGGATGCGAGCACTTTGAGCGTGCGATACGAGAGCACATCTCGCCCAACTCCGAGTTCGAGCACCGACCGAACGAGTGCCCGATCAACTACCTCGGAATCACTGCGAGAGATTCCAACCGTGACGGTCTTGGCCTGATGCTTGATGGCGTCGATCGGTCGAGTGAGCTCTTCAATTGCCGCAGTCAACGACATAACGAGATCATCGATCAGGAGGGCCGGCGTCCCCACCTTGCCTGTTGCGATCGTGAACGCCTCCACCGGACGCTCAGCAGCCACGTGGCTGAACATGGAAAAGACCCGAACAGCGGTCGATGCCTCAAGATGACCGTCGTATCGTCCGGTTCGAAGACCTGATGTGAATTCGCCCACGAGCGGCGCCAGAACGCCACCGAGTTCGGCGAGCACCGCATCGCCGTCGTCGTGAATGGCAACAGCATGTTCCACCGCTTCACGTGCCCGACGAAGGGGATCAGCAGAAGCATCGATTGCTCGGGCCGCCTCGTAGCCGAAGAGGTGGCCGACCATCGCCGAGAGCACGAAACCGAGCGCCGGATCAACCGATGGCACCTCGATCGTGGCTGCCGCGGAGAATCTGGTCTCTCCTTCATCTGCCACCACCACGGCAAGCGCGCTATGAGCTCGGAAGATCGCTGTCTCCTTCGCCACGTCGTCGGCAGTCGAGCCCTGAAGGCCCGCGGCACACACGAAGATCAGTGGCTCGCTCGAGAGGTCGCGGTGCTTCTTGTCCTCGGGGATATCCGAGGCACTCGACTTGTACCAGAGCTCGCTCAGCTTGATCCGAACCTCATTGGCTGCAACCCGGTTCGGTCCGTTGCCCACGACGGCCCAGTAACGCCGAGTTGGCGCAAGCCGGTGGGCTGCGTCTGCGATTGCCTCACGTCGGGTGAGAACACGCTCCATAGCGGCGGGCAGCAAGCCGAGCGAGGCGAGCAGTTGATGCCGGCGTTTGGGCTCACCGTGACCCGAAACGTCAGCGATCGCACACGCCAAAAGTGCCCCGGCAGCCACCTGTGCATAGAACGCCTTGGTGGAGGCCACGCTCATTTCCACGTCGCGCCCATCGGAGGTGTAGACCACGCCATCGGACTTGTCGACAAGATCAGAACCGCGTCGGTTAACAATGCCGATGACTGCCGCTCCACGTGCCCGGAGCAGATCAACCGTCCGGTTCGTATCAGTGGTGGTGCCACTCTGACTCACGGCGATCGCCAACGTGTCGGACATATCTGGACGTAGGTGGAATCCAGAGAGCTCCGTCGCCGTGATCGCAATCACTTCGAGACCACCTGCGCAGAGTTCGTCGAGTAGCGCAGCGGTGCTCTGACCAGCGACGGCCGCTGTTCCTTGGCCGATCACCCGAATACGCCGAATGCTGCCCGAAGCGAGCCGCTCGCGCACGGCCGCTGGGAGGGAACGTTCATCAAGCCGAGCCGTCAACCGGCCGTCGACCTCGGCGATCCGCCCACGAAGGGTCTTTCTCAAAGAAATCGGCGCTTCGGTGATCTCTTTGAGGAGGAAGTGTGGTGCGTCGCCTCTATCGATGTCTCTGGTGGTTACCTCGGCCACTTGGACCTCAGTGGAGAGAACCGGATGCGCAGCACCGTCGTAGGAGAATCGGCGAACCGCTTCGGGCAGACCCACGGTCTCGGTGTCGATCACGGTGATCTCACCCCCCGACTCGCCATCCATCCGCAGGTACCGGTCGGTCTCCTCAACGATCCCGTAAGGCTCACTCGCGACAATCGTGCAGTCGTCGGCGAATCCGACGAAGAGTCCTTGACCGCTGCCACGCAGTGCGAGGAGCAGTTGACCCGGTTCGTCGGCAACCATGGCAGCAACAGCGACCGAGCCCTCAAACTCAGCAACCGTGCGTCGAAAAGCCTCAACTGAATCGATCCCCTCCGATGACGCACGGGCGATCATCGTCGGGATCACCTTGGCATCGGTGGTGATATGCGAATGGATACGAAGACCGTGACGAACTCGCAGGTCAGCATGATTGTCGACGTCACCATTGAGGGCAGCAACCACATAGGGGGCTCGAGTGTCAGATGCCTCCAGTTCCTCGCTATTGATCGGATGGGCATTCGGCTCAGAGATCACGCCAACGCTCGCCCAGCGGGTGTGCCCAAGCACCGACAGTGACGCCAGTGGCGACTGGAGGGCCCGACGAAGTAGGGCGTCGTCGATGATGGCTGACCGAATGGCGGCGGTGTTGTCGCCCAGTTCACCGATCTCAGCGGCTGCTTTGTACACGAATGACAACACCGGTCCAGCAGCACCATCGATTGCGCGCACTGACCGGTTCTGGAAGAGGTGGTCCTCGGCCCGGGATCCCATCTCTGCAGCCAGAGTCGGGTCAGCAAGTTCAAGGCCGTGGCCGTGCACGAGAAGGTGCAGGCCAGCAGAGTCGCGCCCGCGCACCTCGAGCCGGTCGAGAGCGGAGAGCGCCTGCTGAACCGACAGATATCCAGCGAGCGCTGCCATGCCCGCTCCTCGGCCGGCCAGTGTGGTCACCGCTTCGATCGTGCGCACCCGGTCGTGGCGCAGTGCCCAGAGCACGTCGCGCAACGCCGTTATGAGCACCGTTCCCGGATCGTCTGGCCCAACGTCGGGTCCAAGTGTCACCTCGAGTCGGTCGACAGCCGCCTCGAGGGCAGGAATTCGAGACGAAATATTGCCCGTCAGTTCCGGAGCCACACCGCCTGCGGCGACTCCGGCAACGCCGCGCAGGTCTGCATCGACGGACCGGAGAACGTCGAGAGCAGCCTCAGGATTCGTCTCGAAGAGTTGCTCTGCGCGGTCGAGCGCACCGAGCAGACCCACCGCGTCGGGCGCCTCACGGCCAGACGGGCGACTCACCACTGCGATGATGCCGCACATGACCGCAGACTACCTGTGGTGATCCGGTGCGGCTGGCGCACCCGCAGCTGCTTCGAGCGCCTGGGCCAGAGAAGATGCGACCGACAGCGCAATCGCATCGCTCGGAGCTTCGACCATGATCCTGATGAGAGGCTCAGTTCCGCTCGGTCTGATCAATATCCGGCCGGTTCCGGCGAGCTGGCCGTTCGCCGCCTCGATTTCGGAAGCAAGAAGCGCCTCGGCGTCGATCGATCGGTCGGTCACCGGCACATTCAGCAGCACCTGCGGAAGGGAGGTCATCGCGCCATCGGCGAGATCTGCCAGAGAGCGCCCGCTGCGCGCCATCACATCGAGCAACTTGATCGCAGTCAACAGGCCATCGCCAGTGGTCGCATGAGCAGGCCAAATCACATGACCAGACTGTTCCCCACCGATCGCGTGCCCTCCGGCGTTCAGCGCCTCCAGCACGTGACGGTCACCGACTGGCGTCTCTATCACGTCGACCCCCGCTGCCTCCATCGCGATCCGGAAGCCGAGATTTGCCATAACGGTCACCACAACGGCCCCCGATTCGAGCTCGCCACGGGATGCCATGTCGAGAGCACAGATCGCGATCAAGTGGTCACCGTCGATGACCCGACCGGCGGCGTCAACAGCGATCATGCGATCGGCATCACCATCGAGTGCCACTCCGATGTCGGCCCCTTCTGCGACCACCCTGGTAGCAAGCTCTCGTGGATCGGTGGCTCCGCATTGATCGTTGATGTTGTACCCGTCGGGCTCGGCATTCATCACCACCACCGATGCACCAAGTGCAGCAAGAATTGGCCCGGCTATCCGAGACGCTGCCCCGTTGGCCGTGTCGACGACCAATCGCAGACCCGACAACGACCGGTTGTCAATCACGTTGACGAGTCGAGCGAGATGCCGGTTGATCACCGCCTCAGGGTCGTCTGTCGTGATGATCCCCGGCTCGCCTGCTGTCACCGAGTCGCTCGCCATCTGAGCCTCGATCTGAGACTCTGTCGATGAGTCGAGTTTCACGCCTCCAGCACCGAAGACCTTGATGCCGTTGTCATGATGCGGGTTGTGTGACGCCGAAACGACCAGTCCGATCGCGTCGAGGCGGGCTGCCTCGGCCGCCACAACGGGCGTCGGCACGAGCCCGACATCGATCACATCGACGCCTTCAGCGGCGAGTCCTGCAGCAACCGCACCCGCCAACATGGCAGTCGATCGACGGCTGTCGCCACCAATGATGGCCAAGCGGGATCCGGTGACTCGGGCCACGGCCCTGCCCAGAGACAGAGCAACCTCTGGGGTGAGGTCGACGTTGGCGCGACCTCGGATTCCGTCGGTCCCGAATCGCATGGCGGCCGGTATCGAGACGCTCAGCGCTTGGTGTACTGCGGCGCCTTACGTGCCTTCTTGAGGCCGTACTTCTTCGACTCTTTCTTACGGGAGTCGCGGGTGAGCAGTCCGGCTCGCTTGAGGGCCGGGCGGGTCTCGGGATCGATCTCGATCAGCGAACGGGCGATGGCCATCCGAAGGGCCCCGGCCTGTCCGGTGACGCCACCGCCATGAATCGAGGCATCGACGTCAAAACGCTCCATGGCCTCGGTAACGCGCAGCGGTTCTGAAACGACCATGCGCTGGGCAGCGGTGGGGAAATAGGTGTCGAAGGGGCGACCGTTGATGGTCACGACTCCGGTCCCCTCGCGGAGACGGGCGCGTGCGACGGCCTCCTTGCGGCGGCCGGTGGTCTGGGTCAGGGGCATCGTCATCGTGGATTCCTGTGTTCTCTGGTTCGTCAGCGGGCGGCAGCGTTGATCTTCAACGGGGTGGGATCTTGGGCCTGATGCGGGTGCTCAGGACCGGCATAGACCTTGAGCTTGGTGAGCTGCTGGCGGCCAAGGCGTCCCTTCGGGAGCATTCCTCGGACGCTACGGCGCACGGCATCGGCGGGCTTACGGCCATGGAGCTCGGCGAAGGTCTCTGACTTGAGACCGCCGGGATAACCCGAGTGGCGATAGACCATCTGACGATCGGCTTTCCCGCTCGTCATCACCACCTTGGAGGCGTTCACGATGATCACGTGGTCACCCGTGTCGATGTGGGGAGAGAAGATTGGCTTGTGCTTGCCTCGGAGCACGCGAGCAACCTCGGTGCAGAGGCGACCGAGAACCATGCCCTCGGCGTCGACAACATGCCATTCTCGAGTGATCTCGCTGGCCTTCGGTGTGTAGGTCTTCATCTCGCTGCTCGTCCAGTCATATATTCGGAATCGTCGCGGCACGTCCTGTCCGCTGAACCCTGAGAGGATAGGGGAGGTCGCTACTGTTCCCCAACGTCGTCGTAGCCCACATCCCAGAGCACTAGGCCGTGGGCGGGGGCAACTCGGCCGGCAATCGAGCGATCGCGGGCCTCGAGTATGCCCCCAAGCGATGCTTCTGGCATCCGACCGATCCCGATATCGACGATGGTGCCAACGATTGAACGCACCATTTGATGACAGAAGGCCGTACCCGTGATCTCGCAGAAAATCAGTGGCGAGCTCCCTCGTCGTGTCCACGTGACGTTGAGAATCCGCCGCACCATCGAACGTTGGCTTCCGTCCGGGCGAGGGTCGGGAATTCGACAGAACGAGGTGAAATCGTGTTCGCCGAGAAGACTGCCACTCATCTCGGTCAACATCGACAGGTCGACAGGTTGGGAGACATGCCAGGTGAGATCGGTCAGGAGGGGCTCGATAACTCGGTCGTTCCAGATGTGGTAGCGGTATCGCCTCCATCGAGCCGAAAATCGGGCATCGAATTCGTCATCGACCCACTCGAACGACCTCAGCGCGATCTCTGGCGCACACATTCGATTGATCCGATGAACGAGGTCGCCAAGATCCGTCGACGCCGGAAGATCGGCTGAGATCACCTGGCCCCTGGCGTGAACTCCGGCATCGGTTCGGCCCGCCAGCGTCAGCGATACCGGAATTCGCAGCACCGTGGACATCGTCTCGGTGAGGTCGCCAACCACGGTTCGTACGCCCGGACTGATGGCAGAGCCACGAAAAGCAGAACCCCGGTAAGAAACGACGAACCGGGCCCGACGAACGTCGGACCCGGTCGACATGGGAGGATTCGTTTCAGACGAGTTCGATGCGCGCCATGCTGGCGTTATCGCCATTGCGCGTGCCGAGCTTCAAGATGCGCGTGTAGCCACCGTTCCGCTCGACATACCGTGGCGCTACATCGTTGACGAGCTTGTGCGTCATCTCTCGGTCACCGAGATAGCCCTGGATCTGGCGGATTCGGTGCACACGCATCGGACCCTCCTGAGCCTTCTTGGCCTTCGTGATGAGCTTCTCGGCGATCGGGCGCAACGCCTTCGCCTTCGCTTCGGTGGTGGTGATGCCTTCAGCCGCGAACAGTGAGGCGGCAAGGTTGGCCATCATGAGCCGCTGGTGAGCGGCATCACCGCCGAAACGGCGGGAACGGCGTGGGGTGGCAGGCATATCGGTTCTCCGTCAGTTTCAGGTTGTTCAGGGGCGCAGGGAAAGCCCGCGCTCGTCGAGCTTTTCCTTCACCTCGTCCAGGCTCTTCTGCCCGAAGTTGGTGATGTTCAGCAGGTCGTCCTCGTTCTTGCTGAGCAGCTCACCCACGGTGTTCACCTGTGCCCGCTTGAGGCAGTTGCGGGGGCGCTCTGAGAGGTCGAGATCCTCGATTGGCAGATCGAGGTCAGGTGAGGAGCTCGTGGTGTCGGGGACATCGGTCAACTCAAGTCCACGTGGGGCATCGCTCAGATCGGCAACCAGGCCGGCGATTGCCCGAAGGGTCTCGCCTGCTGATGCCATCGCCTCACGAGCAGTGATCGAACCATCGGTGGTGACGTCGATGACCAAACGGTCGTGCTCGGTCGACTGCCCGACGCGAGTGGGCTCAACAGTGAAGCTCACACGGCGGACCGGTGAATAGATCGCATCGATCGGCATGTTGCCGATGACAGGGCTCTCGATCTCGCGCTGGCTCGATGCGTATCCACGGCCGCGCTCGACGGTCAGATCAACAGCGAGTCGAGCCTTCGCATTCAGCGTTGCGATGTGAAGGTCACGGTTGAGGATCGTCACATCAGCCGGGCACTCGATATCGCCAGCTGTCACGGCTCCGGGACCACGTGCGTCGAGACGGAGTGTCACGGGCTCGTCTGACTCCGACTGGAGCACGATGTCCTTGAGGTTCAAGATGATGTCGGTGACGTCCTCAACGACACCGTTGATGGTGTCGAATTCGTGGAGGGCGTCATCGAAGCGCGCCATGGTGATGGCGGCCCCGGGGACCGACGAGAGCAAGGTGCGACGTAGAGAGTTGCCGAGCGT
>JBDQKN010000010.1:0-18202 GCA_040263235.1 Ilumatobacteraceae bacterium | reverse complement strand
TGAGTGATGGATTGGCACACCGACCAAGTCGCTCACCCTGTGCATCACCCCCTGCACCATCTCGGAATCGCCATAGCGAACCCAAGCGACCGAACCCGTGCGGGCGGTCGACACGGTATTCACGTTGGTGGAGGTCACCTTTGCTGTTTCCAACCTGGGACGGGCAAGGGCGACAATGTGATCTCGCTCTTCCTCCGACAAGAAGTCATCGAATACCCACACAATCGGGTCGTCGGCAACCTGTTCACCTACCGGGTACGAGTCATGGAGACGCATCGACCCCATTCTGCCATGGGGACGCGCACCCCCAATTTCAGCGGAACAGATCTCGGGTGGTGTCGCGAAGCACCGGTGCCATCGTTGCCGCCTCATCAACCTCGTGGTCGACCCCACGAAGTACAGCCACCGGAATTCGGGAGGTATTCCCCTTCACCAACTCAGCAGCGGCAGCTATCTCATCAACGACGCACAGCTCCTGAACCCGGAATTCATGGCCGTGAGGATCAACCTCGCCGATATACGACCTCATGGGGGCGATACCTGCCAGTCCAATACAGATATCGGTCTGGCCCTCCCTCCATGGCCGACCGAACGTGTCGCTGATGACGACGCCCACACGCACACCCAGTTCAGCGAATCGCTCCCTGATGCGCCGAGCGGAGGCGTCCGGATCGACCGGCAGAACGACAACACGCCCCATTGCTCCGCTCGAAGACTGGTCCACGCCCGAATTGGCGCAGATGAACCCATGATGTGTCTCAGTGATCAACACCGGACCAATCTGGCGCACCACTCGTCGGCTCTCGCGCAGAACAACCTCGACCACCCGGGGGTCCTTCTCCCATTCGAGTGCCCACCGGGTCGCGAATTCAGACGGAGAGACCTGGTCGAGATCGATCGATGCACCTTCGGCCTTCGAGACGATCTTCGAGGTGATCACCACCACGTCATCATCGGCTAAATCCACTCCGGCTGCGCCCGCTGCATCAAGGATCATCGATGCAAGATCAGCTCCTTGTTCGATCTCCGGAAGTCCGGTGACGGGAAGGATCGAGATGGCGCCAGAAACGGTCACAGCGACACGGTAGTGGCGTTACCGTGAGGGCATGCGTTTGTGGACTGCCCGCCAATGGACGACCGCAGGCGTGGCCATGGTTGTGGTCGCCCTCCTGATCGGCATCCCTACCGATGTCATTCCGAATCCGGTGTTCGGGCGTCCAGTAGCGATCACCTGGTGGTCGTATCCAACGTTGGCAGTTACCGCTGTCCTTGGGGGACTGCTCGCTGCGACCTACGTCCGGACCGGACCGGCGCCCGACGAGCCCGACCAGCCGACGCGAATAGGTGGCATCGGTGGCGTGCTGAGCTTCTTCGCTGTCGGATGCCCGGTGTGCAACAAACTGGTCGTCGTGGCACTCGGCACCTCAGGCGCCCTTGAGTGGTTTGCTCCCGCCCAACCAGTTTTGGCTGCTGCATCGATTCTGTTGCTCACCTGGGCATTGCGCACACGTCTGCGAGCAGCCAAATCCTGCGCAGTCGCCGGAACAATCCGTGACCAGCACGATGAACCGGCGAAGATGTCACAATGAGCGCACTGCCTGACGTCTCGGCGACCTTCGACCCTCAAGTCTGGGATGAGGTCAACGGGTTCAACTTCACCGACATCACCTACCACCGCGCCAAAGGGGTGGGATGCGTTCGGATCGCGTTTGACAGGCCAGACATTCGCAATGCCTTCAGGCCCCACACCGTCGATGAGCTCTACCGGGCATTGGACCACGCTCGAATGTCAAGTGATGTGGGCTGCATCCTTCTCACTGGCAACGGTCCGTCCCCCAAAGATGGCGGCTGGGCGTTCTGCTCAGGCGGTGACCAGCGCATCCGTGGTCGAGATGGGTATCGCTACGCCGAGGGTGAAACCGCAGACACCGTTGACCCCGCCCGATCCGGCCGACTCCACATTCTCGAGGTCCAACGACTGATCCGGTTCATGCCCAAAGTCGTCATCTGTGTCGTACCCGGCTGGGCGGCTGGCGGCGGGCACAGCCTGCACGTGGTGTCCGATCTCACCCTTGCGAGCGCTGAGCACGCCCGCTTCAAACAAACCGATGCTGACGTGGCCTCATTTGACGCGGGATATGGCTCGGCGTATCTGGCACGCATGGTTGGCCAAAAGTTTGCTCGCGAAATCTTCTTTCTCGGACGCACCTACACCGCTGAGGACATGTACCACATGGGAGCTGTCAACGCTGCCGTTCCTCACGACGAACTCGAGTCAACAGCCCTCGAATGGGCTCGAGAGATCTGCTCCAAGAGCCCAACTGCGCAACGGATGTTGAAATTTGCATTCAACCTCGTCGATGACGGTCTCGTCGGCCAGCAAGTGTTCGCTGGCGAGGCGACGCGTCTTGCATACGGCACCGACGAGGGCGCTGAGGGTCGGGACGCATTCCTCGAAAAGCGCGACCCTGACTGGACCGAGTTCCCGTATCACTTCTGAACCGTCCCCGATGACATTCATCACCATCGAGTCGACAGATGACGACCGCCTCGCGCTGTTCCGCCTCAGGGAACGTGGTCTGACCAACCGAGCCGACAAGCGCGACGACACCGGTGCCGGCCTGTTCCTCGCCGAAGGAGACCTCGTGGTCTCTCGCGCTCACGCTGCCGGCTGTCGCGCTGTTGCCGCCTTGGCCGACGCAGACCGAGTTCCGGCGATCGCCCATCACCTCGGAATCGACGTTTTCATCGGGGGCGATCAGATCCGCCGAATGGTGACCGGGCTTGGAATGCCTCATCCGATCGTCGCAATCTTCGAACGGCCACCGCGGCCATCAGCGGTGTCGCTCCTCGCGCGATCACGCCGACTCGTTGTTGCCGAACAAGTGGACAACCCCGCCAACATCGGTGGAATCGTACGAAACGCAGCAGGACTCGGATGGGACGGACTGCTCCTCGATGGCTACAGCGGTGATCCACTGTCGCGCCGGGCTCTCAGAGTGGCGATGGGAACAACGTTCACACTCCCCCACGCTCGCACCGGGGAGCTCACGAAACTCCTTGCCGAGGAGGCCGACCGCCGCGACCTCATCGCACTCACTCCCGACCCCGCAGCGCATGATCTGCGCGACCTGACTCTCGAACTCGACCCCAATCGACCACGCGCCGTGCTCATCGGATCTGAGCGTGCAGGCTTGAGTGACGAGATGCTGACCCTTGCCATCCCGGCGAGAATCAGAATGTCAGCAGGGGTCGACTCATTGAACGCAGCCGCAGCCTCAGCTATCGCCTGTTTCGCACTCGCCTAGCCGGCAGGTAGTGCAACTCAGGGCCGCAGGCCGAGCGGATTGTCGTTACGAAGGTGTTCGGCCGCCGGAACGAAGTAGTCGAGAAGCTCTCGAGCAAGGTCAACTCCATCGGGCCGCCCGTCGCACACCTGCTCAATAGCTGCTGCCATGTGAACGAGCCAGCGATCACGTTCGCGTTCGCCAATGTGAAACGGCATGTGACGCATCCGAAGGCGGGGATGGCCACGATGCTCCATGTACGTCTGAGGGCCTCCCCAGTACTGGATCAGGAACAGACTGAGGCGCTCACGCGCTGGCCCAAAGTCGGGGTAGTCCGGATACAACGGCGCAAGGAGTTCGTCGGTTGCAATGCCCTCATAGAAGGCGTCAACGAGATCGTTGAAGAACTGATCGCCCCCAACCCGCCCAAACAGAGTCTCGTCGCTCACCGGTCAGTCGTACGTCGGATCGGACCAGTCGGCGAAGATCGTTCCGAGGCCGTGCGAAACCTGGTCGGGGAACACCGGTGGACGCTTCTCAAAGAACGAGTTGATCCCCTCCTTCACATCAGCCGACCGACCACGCTCAAGAATGCCGCGGCTGTCCACCTTGTGCGCCTCCATTGGATGATCGGCGCCGAGCATCCGCCACATCATCTTTCGGGCCACCGCAATCGACACCGCAGAAGAGTTCTCGGTCATCCGTTTCGCCAAGGCCCGTGCTGCTGGCAGCAGCTCATCGGGGGCATGAACAGAGCGGACCAGGCCACCGTCGAGCGCCTCGGCCGCAGGGAATACCTCGCCAGCGGCCACCCACTCCATCGCTCTGCTGATACCCACCAGGCGGGGCAGGAACCAGCTTGAGGCAGCCTCGGGCACAATGCCTCGCCTCGAGAACACGAATCCGAACTTGGCATCAGTAGAGGCGAGCCGAATATCCATCGGAAGGGTCATCGTGACGCCCACCCCCACCGCAGCACCATTGATCGCACCGATGACCGACTTTTTGGATTCAAAGATCCGAAGACTCACGGTGCCCCCTCCGTCACGCGGGACGCCATTGGCACCGATGATGTCTGATCCGCCCCGTGAGAAGGTTCCCTCCCCCGATGACAGGTCGGCACCTGCGCAAAAGGCTCGCCCACGGCCAGTGATGATCACCGCGCGAACAGCGTCATCGGCATCGGTTCGATCAAAAGCGTCGATGATTTCGTATCGCATGCGTTCCGTGAACGCATTCATCTTGTCTGGTCGGTTCAACCAGATCGTGGCGATGCCAGCGTCAACGCCAAGTTCGATGTGTTCGTAGGTGGATGGGTCGAGTGATTCTGGCGCAGCCATGACTCCATCATGACCGATCGACCTCTGTCACTCACACGTCGAGGAATCGTGACGCAGCCGTCCCGGAGCCAACGGTTCCGATGAATGCTCCAAAGAGCACGAGGATCATCGACACCTGCCATTGGTAGCCATCGACGACAACAAGAGCAGTCATGCCCGAATTGACCGGGAATGACTCCACGCCCGCCGTCCAACGGTCATTGATAAACCACATCGCACCAGACGCGACCACACCTCCGGCCACACCTTGGAGAAGTCCTTCGAGCATGAACGGCAGCCGGATGAACCAGTCGGTGGCGCCAACCAGTTTCATCACCTCGATCTCGCGTCGCCGCGCAAACATCGCGGTTCGGATGGTGTTCCAAATCAGCAGTGAAGCGGCCACCATGAGCGCGATCCAGAGACCGGTGGTGTAAGTCGAAACAAAGCCCTGAAGTTTCGCGATCAGATCGAGTTGCTCCTCGGCGAGTTGAACCGAATAGACATTCGGCAACTCGAGATAGCGGTCACGAAGGCCGCGGAGGATGTCGACCTGCGTGGCATCGAGGGGAACCACCTTGTACTGAGTGGGAATGTTCTCAGCAGTCAATTGGCCGCGGGTCACTGGATCGCCGGCGAAGAGCCGGTCGGCGTCGATCAGCGAACAGTCCACATCGCAATACGACCAGTCATCGATGGTGATGCCGACCTGCTGGCTAAGGGCTTCTTCGACAACCATGCGTTGCTCATCGCCTGCACCAGCGTTGACGTAGACAATCATCTCGACCCCGCCCTCCCACTGGGCGAGGAGATTGTCGAAGCCGTGTTGAATCACCAATGTCAGCCCAAAGATGAGGAGGGATACGGCCGACGTGATGATGGCCGCTACCGACAACGTCACGTTGCGCTTCATGCTCGCGCCGGTCTCGCGGAAGATATAGCTCAGTCGAGATATCACTGGTACACCCCGCGAGCCTGGTCGCGAACGATCACGCCACGATCGAGCTGAATGACTCGCTTGCGCATCGAGTCGACGATTCGCTGGTCATGCGTCGCCATCACCACCGTTGTACCGGTCGTGTTGATCCGGTCGAGAAGACGCATGATTCCCTCGCCGGTTGCCGGGTCGAGGTTTCCCGTCGGTTCGTCAGCAACGAGGATCAACGGGCGATTCACGAAGGCCCTCGCTATCGACACCCGCTGCTGCTCACCTCCGGACAACTGGTGAGGAAATCGATCGTCCTTGCCGCCAAGACCAACAAGGTCGATCACCGCCGGCACCTGTTGACGAATCACATGTTTCGGCCGACCGATGACCTCAAGGGCGAACGCAACGTTCTCGAACACCGTCTTATTCGAGAGCAACTTGTAATCCTGAAAGACGTTCCCGATGTTGCGGCGCAGCATGGGCACCCGATTCGACGGCATATCAACGATATTTCGACCCGCCACCCAGACGGCACCGAGTTCGGGGCGTTCCTGCCTGTTGATCAACCGAAGCAGGGTGCTCTTTCCCGATCCCGACGGACCAACGAGAAAGACGAACTCGCCCTTGGCAACATCGAAACTGGCATCGCGAAGCGCGATCACCTCATCGGAGTAGCTCTTGGTGACGTTTTCGAGGCGGATCATGTCGCACTGAGGGTAACGGGGACATGGGGGCCCATACGGTCAGGACTCGTCCTCACCAGCACGGCGCCACCGTAGGTAGCCCTCCATGAACTGGTCCAACTCGCCCTCGAACACCGCAGCAACGTTGCTCGATTCGACCTCGGTACGCAGATCCTTCACCATCTGATAGGGCTGCATCACATACGAGCGAATCTGGCTGCCCCACCCGACCTGCGCCTGCTTTCCGCCGATTGCGTCACGCTCGGCCTGGTGCTCTTCCTCGATCTTGGCCGCCACCATGGCTCGCAGACGATTGAGAGCCTTCTCACGGTTCTGAAGCTGGCTCCGTTCCTCCTGTGAGGACGTCACGAGACCGGTGGGTTCATGGATGAGCCGCACCGCGGAAGATGTCTTGTTGATGTGCTGACCACCGGCGCCCGATGCCCGGAAGACCTCCATGCGGATGTCAGAGTCGTTGATCTCAACGTCAGGGGCGTCCATCACTGGCCAAACCTGAACCGCAGCGAAGCTCGTCTGGCGGCGACCCTGATTGTCGAAGGGACTGATTCTCACGAGGCGATGAGTCCCTCGTTCAGACGTCATCAGGCCGTAGGCGTACCGCCCAGTGATCGTGACTTCAGCCGAGTTGATACCCGCTTCGGCGCCCTCAGACTCATAGTTCAACTCGATGGTGAACCCACGCCGTTCTGCCCACCTTGCGTACATGCGCAGGAGCATCTCGGCGAAGTCCTGAGCGTCGACGCCTCCATCCTTCGCATTGATCTGCACGATGCAGGCAGAGTCGTCATGATCGCCCGTAAACAGGCTCCTCAACTCGAGTTGGTCAAGACGGCCTGAGAACTCAACTATCGATGCAACGAGTTCCTCGATGACCGCTTCATCGCCTTCCTCGCGGGCCATCTCATGGAGGACCTCCATGTCGTCGATTCCGGATGCAATCGTGTCATGAGCATCAAGGTCGTCCTTGACCGCTGCGTAGTCAGCGTTGACCTGCTTGGCGCGTTCAGCATCGTCCCAGAGGTCGGGGCGGGAAATCTCAGACTCAAGCTCGATCAGTCGATTGCGACCCTCATCAACCTTCAGATATCCCGCGGCTTCGACGACTCGGCGTCGAAGTTCGCGGATGTCGTCGGTCAGGTCACGCATGTCGAATCACTCACTCGCTGTCAGGCAGCGCCGTGACAGGCCTTGAACTTCTTGCCTGATCCACACGGGCACGGCGCATTTCGGGGCGTCTTATCGAAGGAATCCTTCACCACGGTCTGCTGCTTTGTAGTGGGCTCGGGCCGAGTTGGCACTGGTGCGCCGCTGGCCTCAGCCACTGCGGCGGCACGGGCAGAGGCAAACCCGTTGGTCGGGGCGTCGTCACTGGAGGATTGCTGCATGTTCAGCACCTGCGGGCTGAGCGTTGGCTGTTCAGGTTGAGCGACCTGCACATGCATGACATAGCGAACGAAATCGCGAGCGATCCCCGTCATCATGGTGCCGAACATTTGGTAGCCCTCGCGCTGCCACTCGGTGAGCGGGTCCTTTTGGCCCATGGCCCGGAGGTTGATCCCCTCCTGGAGGTAGTCCATCTCTTCGAGATGCTCCCGCCAGCGCTGGTCGATGATGCGCAGCATCACCTGCCGTTCGACCTGGCGCATCACCTCCTCACCAAGTTCCGCCTCACGCTGTTCATAATGGCCGAGTGCCTCAGCCACGAGCACCTCAGATACCTGACCGGCGGTATCGAGCTCGATGAGGTCGTCTGCAGATATCGCTGTGGGCCAGTAGAGCGCCGTCTCAGCCACAAGGCCATCGAGGTCCCACTCATCGGTAGCTGCCGACGCGCAATGGGTTTCAACGAGATCACCAATGGCCTCATGGAGATATTCGGCGGCAGCGGCTTTGAGATCAACGCCCTCAAGGATCTGGTCGCGGCGCTGGTAGATCACCTTGCGCTGCTCGTTCATGACTTCGTCGTACTTCAGGACGTTTTTTCGAATCTCAGCATTCTTCTGTTCGACGGTGGTCTGAGCCCGCTCGATTGCCTTCGTCACCATCTTCGCTTCGATCGCCTCATCCTCGTCGAAACGGCCCATGGCCCACTGCAGCGCACCGGTAGCGAAGAGGCGCATCAACTCGTCGTCGAGGCTGAGATAGAAACGGCTCGCACCGGGATCACCCTGACGACCTGCGCGGCCGCGGAGCTGGTTATCGATTCGCCGCGAGTCGTGACGTTCAGAGCCAACGACGTAGAGCCCGCCGAGTTCGCGCACCCGATTACCCTCCGCCTCACACTGAGGTTTGAACCGCTCGAGATGGTCGGCGAGTCGGCCGAGGGCCTTCTCACGATCGGCACGGAACTCCTCGGGCATCTGGTCGAGAGGCATCGGCAGTGCGTAATCATCTACAAGCACCGAAGGATCGAAACCCTCTTTCAAGACCTCGCGACGCGCCATGAGTTCGGGGTTGCCACCAAGAAGAATGTCGACTCCACGGCCAGCCATGTTCGTGGCGACAGTGATGGCCCCGAGTTGCCCCGCCTGGGCGACGACCTCGGCTTCACGGGTGTGCTGCTTGGCGTTCAGGACCTCATGCGGAATGTTTCTCTCGCGCATCATTCTCGAGAGGAGTTCACTCTTCTCGACGCTCGCAGTGCCGACAAGGATCGGTTGACCAGCCTCGTGGCGTTCCACGATGTCGTCGATGACTGCGCGGAACTTGCCCACTTCGCTCCGGTAGATGAGGTCGGCCTCATCCTGACGGGCGATCGGTCGATTCGTCGGGATCGGGACCACACCGAGGCCATAGGTATTCATGAGTTCAGCTGCCTCGGTGGACGCTGTTCCCGTCATGCCGGCGAGTTTGTCGTACATACGGAAATAGTTCTGGAGAGTGATTGCGGCGAGGGTCTGATTCTCCTCCTTGATCTTCACCCCCTCCTTGGCTTCCACCGCCTGGTGGATGCCCTCTGACCAGCGACGCCCCTCAAGAATTCGTCCGGTGAATTCATCAACGATCTTCACCTCGCCGCCCTGCACGATGTAGTCCTTGTCGCGCCGGTAGAGCTCTTTGGCCTTCAGTGCCACCGTGAATTGGTGGACGAAATTGGCTTGGACGTCGTCGTAAAGGTTCTCGACGCCAAGGGCTTCCTCGACCCGTTCGATGCCGTCCTCAAGAGGCACCACTACCCGCTTGTCTTCCTCAACCTCGTAGTCAACACCTCGGTTAAGGGTTCGGACGATCGACGCAAATCGGTAGTACAACTTGGCCGCATCACCAACTCGTCCCGAGATGATCAGCGGAGTACGCGCTTCGTCGATGAGAATCGAGTCGACTTCGTCAACGATGCAGAAGTTGTGGCCTCGCTGGACCTTGTCCTCAAGACGGCCCGCCATGTTGTCACGTAGATAGTCGAATCCGAGTTCGTTGTTGGTTCCGTACGTGATGTCGCAGCCGTAGCTGGCGCGCTTCTCAGCCGGAGTGTTTTTGAAGCCCGGTGTCACCAATCCCACCGTGAGGCCGAGCCAACGATGCAACTGCCCCATCCATTCGGCATCTCGTCGCGCGAGATAGTCGTTGACGGTGACCAGATGCACGCCCTTGCCAGCTAAACCGTTGAGATAAGCGGGCAAGGTAGAAACGAGGGTCTTTCCCTCACCGGTCTTCATCTCGGCCACCCAGCCAAAGTGAAGGGCGGCCCCACCCATCAACTGAACGTCGTAATGGCGTTGACCAAGGACTCTGACCGAACCTTCCCTCGCAACAGCGAAGGCCTCCACAAGGAGGTCGTCGAGGGTCTCTCCTCGATCGAGGCGCTCGCGGAATTCGACCGTCCGATGCTGAAGGTCGGCATCAGAGAGTCGCGACATCTGCTCGCTGAGCGCACCGATGTCGGGCACAATGCCTTCAAGCGCCTTGAGTTTCTTTCCTTCGCCAGCGCGAAGAATTCGATCGAGGATTCCCATGCCCGAGCGAGCCTACCGGCGCGGTCGGTCAGGCTGCCGTCGCAATGACCCGCGCTCTGGCAGGCTGCGTAGCGAGCGGAGTTGCCGCCACGGCAGCCGTGACGATGTGCTCGACAGCTGCTGTTCGAAGTGCCCCACGAGCTGCGGCAAGAGTGCTACCGGTGGTGACCACATCGTCGATCAGGAGCACCCGTCGGTGATGGGAGGGGCGGCCCCGAAATGCAGGCTGATTCTGGCGTTCAACGCGTGAGCGTCCGGTCTGGGATCCGGCCGTGTCAACGCGATCGAGTAGGCAGACCGCCGGGAGGCCGAGGCGACGAGCGACTTCCCGAGCCAGCAACTCAGCCTGGTCGTATCCGCGTTCGATCTTCCGGTCGCGGTGAGTCGGGGCCCACGTCACCGCCGTGATTCCTGACTCTGGGCCACTACCGGCGGCAATCAGACGCGGGAGGAGGAGGCCTGCCAGATGGCCGACAACTGCTCGACGATTGCGGTACTTGAGGCCATGGATGACACGACGCACCGCGCCGGTGAGTTCAACTGCCGCAATGACCCCAGACGGAGAACCGCTGATCGACCCAGATGCCATCTGAGCCGCATCGAGCAGAATCAGTCGGCAGGTATGGCAAAGCGGAGCACCGGGTGCGTCACACCCAGCGCACCTCACGGTGAAGACAGAATCGACGAGACGTGCCAGCAGCGGCCGCTCTTGCGGAAGCCAAGGAGTGCTCGAAGTTGAAGAGGGCGATGTCATACCCCGATGTTGACAATGGGGTGTGACAGCACCGGAGAGATCAGTAGCGGTAGTGCTCGGGCTTAAACGGGCCGGCTGGCTCCACGCCGATGTACTCGGCCTGCTCGTCGTTCAACCGAGTCAACTTCACCCCAAGCGCCTCGAGATGAAGGCTCGCTACCTTCTCGTCGAGATGTTTCGGAAGCACGTGAACTCCGAGCGGATACCGATCGGGGTGCATGAACAATTCGATCTGAGCGATTACCTGATTTGAGAACGAACAACTCATGACAAAACTCGGGTGACCAGTGGCGCACCCGAGGTTCACGAGTCGCCCCTCGGCCAAGATGATGACCTGGTGGCCATCCTCGAATCGCCAGACATCCGTGCCCGGCTTCAACTCATCTCGAACTGCTCCCGATCGAGCAAGCCCTGCCATGTCGATCTCATTGTCGAAGTGCCCGATGTTGCAGACAATGGCGTTGTGCTTCATCTGTCGCATGTGTTCAACCGTGATGATGTCGGCATTTCCCGTCGCAGTCACGAAGACATCGGCCGATTCGACGATGTCTTCGAGAGGCATGACCTCAAGACCCTCCATCGCTGCCTGAAGTGCATTGATCGGATCGATCTCGGTAACGATCACCCGCGAGCCCTGCCCGCGCAATGACTGGACGCAGCCCTTGCCAACATCGCCATACCCGCAGACCACAGACACTTTCCCGCCGAGCATCACGTCTGTCGCCCGGCTGATGGCATCGACGAGAGAATGTCGGCAGCCGTAAAGGTTGTCGAACTTGGACTTCGTAACCGAGTCGTTCACGTTGATGGCAGGGAACAGCAGCGCCCCGTCGGATGCCATCTTGTAGAGACGCTTGACTCCTGTTGTCGTCTCCTCGGTGACACCCTTGATATGAGCGCCCATACGGGTCCACTTCGTCGGGTCGGATTTCATGGTCCGCTGGAGAAGACCAAGAACGATCGCCAACTCAGGGTTCCCGGCCTCTGTTGGATCGGGAACCGCTCCCTCCTTTTCGTACTCGACTCCCTTGTGGAGCAAGAGCGTTGCGTCACCGCCATCGTCGAGAATCATGTTGGGGCCGTCGTAGCCATCCCAACTCATCATCTGCTCGGTGCACCACCAGTACTCCTCAAGGGTCTCGCCCTTCCAGGCGAAGACGGGCACCCCTTGTGGCGCCTCTGGGGTGCCGCCAGGTCCGACCACAACTGCCGCAGCCGCATGGTCTTGAGTTGAGAAGATGTTGCATGAGGCCCAGCGCACCTCAGCGCCAAGTGCCGTAAGCGTCTCGATCAGCACAGCCGTCTGAATGGTCATGTGAAGTGAGCCGGAGATTCTGGCCCCTGCGAGCGGTTGAGACGCTGCGAACTCGCGGCGAATGGCCATGAGCCCGGGCATCTCGTGTTCGGCAAGAAGCATCTCCTTACGGCCGAACGGGGCCAGGGAGAGGTCGGCGACTCGGAAGTCTCGGGCAGCGGAAACTCGGGCGTCAGTAGACATGGCGGTTCTCCTCGGGAGTGGGAATCTAAACTGAGGAGCGAGCCGGGGCCTCCT
The DNA here is from genome assembly GCA_040263235.1 of Ilumatobacteraceae bacterium. GTDB lineage: Bacteria > Actinomycetota > Acidimicrobiia > Acidimicrobiales > Ilumatobacteraceae > Casp-actino5. Next base: position 5,705 of record JBDQKN010000010.1, on the reverse strand, counting down.
GGCGCCGATTCACGACAGCCCGCCGAATCACGAGCCTAACGGCGATCAACCGCGAGTGATCGTTCTCAGGTCGGAGGCACCGAGACCACCGTCGTGGATGTAGTCGAAGTGGACGTAACCGTCGTGGACGTAGTCGAAGTGGACGTAGTCGAGGTGGACGTAGTCGATGAGTCGACGGGCTCCGGTATCGGCCATTCGTTGAGCACTACAGCCGAAGCATCGAGAATCAAGTCCACGAATCCGAACGCATTCCGCAACACCAGTCCATTGTCAGCGTTCGTGGAGCTCCCAAATCCCATCACTGCGAGGTTCGCAACATCTCGATTGGCAACGAGGTTCAGGATCGAGGCCTCTGGGGGATCTGCCCCCGCCGGACCTACCGACACAAACGACCACTCCATCGAGATCGCCTCGTCCTGACGCAATCTCGCTGCCGTCAGGGTGCCAATCACCGCCGACTGCGGGCCAATCCACGCATCGTCGACGGTCACCCGATCGACAAAGTCGTCCATCGACCACTCAACAACAGCCCCTGGCGCCAACGGCTGCGCACCGAAAGCCGGCAGTCGCGTATCGATGATCCGCACTGGAGATACGAGTGGCACCACCCGCCCTCGCCTCGTCGAGACGTCTGCTCCCATGCCGAAGTACCCCATCACGTCGACAAGTACATCGACACGCCCCGAATTGTTGTGGATGATGATCGAGCCGTCATCACCGATGGGAACGATCACCGTCACGGGCCGAATGGAACCCGAACGCAGGTTCAGATTGCTCGTCGTCGGGCCCGACCCCGTCACGCTCGGCACCACCGACAGGAACGTGTCCCGCGAGTCCACACGGTTATTCACCGCTGTCAGGTTGGCCACAACCCCAACGACTTCATCCCCGGCCGGCACACCGCCCACTCCTGCAATTGGTACCCGAAGGAAGCCATTCGGCCCAAGGGGCTGAGCGGTCAGGCGGGTGTCCACCACCCGATACGGGTTAACCGGCACAAGGCGGGCACCTCTCTCGTCATGCATCGAGCTCGAGAACCACCCGAACACGTCGATGATCACATCGGCTGAGCCGCGCTGCGACCGGGGAGACGTCAAGGTCACGGTGAGCTCGCCGGCGACACCCGGCCTCAGAATGGCCGAATTCGGAACATCGTCACCGGCGAGGAAATTGACCAGGGATGAGTCGCTCCGACTCGAACCCGCCGGATGAGCCGCCAGGAAACCATCGTCAGACGGTCCGACCACAGTGATCGAGACGGCGACTGCCAGTACCCGGTCATCGAAAAGATCCTCGTCAAGGTCCTCGAAGGCGGGAAGTCCTCCCCTTCCGACAATTCCCACGTTGAACGCACTTCCCGCTGGCGACATCCTCGGCCGATCGTCGCGAAGGCGGGTGTCAAGAATTCGTGCAGGATCGATCGAATGGAATTCCCCGCCCGCGCCAAGATCACTCCCGCCGCTTGCTTCAACCGTTGTTGGGTCAGCGCGCGGGCCAGCGAAGCCGACCACAACCAGAACGGCGGCTACAACAACACCGGTCGTCCGACCGCTCAATCGGTCGAAGATCCGTGGGTTCACCCCTGAGCGAGAGCCGAAAGTCGATCGAACTCGTCGTCATCGAGGGTGGTTGCCTCCTCGATCAACAAGACCGGGATGTCGCCACGAACGGGATAGGTCCGCCGCAGCCGGCTGTTGAACAACACGTGCTCAGCCTCTAGGTACACCAACTCGCCCTTGTCCTCAGGGCAGACGATGATCTCAAGCAGAATCGGGTCGAGGGCCATTTCAGTCTCCGGTCGTTCGGTCGACCACAGCGTAGGGGGTGTCGACGGTCAGCCGGTCACCACGGTCAGCACTTCGGCGACGCGCTCCTCGCACGACTGCTGGTCGGGGGCCTCGAGGTTGAGACGCAGGAGCGGTTCGGTGTTCGACGGCCGTAGGTTGAACCACCAGTCACCGGCATCGACGGTCAGTCCATCGAGTTCGTCGAGAACCATCGACGAGTATGTCGCCTTGACCCTTGCGATGACAGCTGCCGGGTCGTCGACTGTCGTGTTGATCTCGCCAGAGGCTGCGTACGGTTCGTATGGGCCGCGCAATTCGGCGAGAGTGCTGCCAGTACGGCTCATTTCGGCGATCATGACCAGCGATGCAATGAGGCCGGAATCGGCCCTGAAATTGTCAGCGAAGTAGTAATGCGCTGAATGTTCGCCTCCGAACACCGCTCCGGTGTCAGCCATCTGGGCCTTGATATAGCTGTGACCCACCCGGGTACGAATGGGAGTGCCCCCGTGGGCGCGGATCGTTTCTGGCACCGCTCGGGAACAGATCAGGTTGTGAAGAATCGTCGCCCCTGGGTTCGCCCGCAGCATTGAGACTGCCAAGATCGCAGTAGTGGTCGATCCGCTGAGGCCGTCACCAGCCGCGTCAACCATGAACACCCGGTCAGCGTCACCATCGAAGGCGAGCCCGAGGTCAAAGCCACCCGCCACCACCCGCGCCCGCAGGTCACGTTGGTTAGCGGGCTGAAGCGGATCGGCGGGATGATTTGGAAATGTTCCATCGAGCTCGCCGTACATGACCTCGAGATCGATCATCGGCAGACGGTCGAAGAGAGCGGGAACGACAAGCCCGCCCATGCCATTTGCGGTATCTGCGACCACGCGCATCGGGGCCAGTTGGGATACGTCGACGAACCCCAGCACATGGTCGATGAACTCATCGAGCATCTCACGCTCTGTTCGACCACCGGGTCGGGTGGCAGGCGCAGGCCCTGCGCCATCGAGGACCGCTGCTGCCACATCCCGAACACGGTCGAGTCCGGATTCGATCCCCACCGGCCGAGCGCCCGCTGCGCACAGCTTCACACCGTTGTACTGAGCAGGGTTGTGCGAGGCCGTGAACACCGCTGCTGGAAGGCCGAGCCGTCCGGACGCGAAGTACACCATGTCGGTCGATGCCAGACCGATGTCGATGACGTCAACGCCCTGGCGTTGGAGACCGTCGGCGAACGCGGCAGCGAACTCCGGGCCGCTCGGACGCATATCGCGTCCGACGACCACCGCTTCGGCAGAGGTGAACTCTGCGAATGCGATGCCGAGAGCGCGAGCGGTGGGTGCGTCGAACTGATCGGGGACGATGCCTCGAATGTCATACGCCTTGACGATCTGGTCCAGAGCGGCCATGAGCGGCGAGGCTAACCGCCTCGGGAGACTTCAGGAACGGGATGAATCAAGCCTGGACAGGATCTGGGGCATCGGTACCGACAGAGTCGGTGGAATCACGATCGGCTGTGACACCGGGAAGCTCAGTAGGGAACTCCGCGTCACCTCGTCGCCGCCACCAGATACACAGCCCGATTCCGAACATCGTCGCCACGATGGTGAGCCAGTCGAGTGACGTGCGCCCGTATGACAGACGAACCTCATTCGCTGTTGGCACGACCACCATCGAATTTGGAGCGACGCGGTACACGGCCTCCGCCCCCTCGACACGCCAGTTCGGGAAGTAACTCACCTTGATCAACACAGGAACCCCGACCTCATCAACGCTGAAGGAGACCGAATCTTGATCGATGAGGATGTCCGTGACCGTCACCGGATCAAGCGCCTTGGCCTCGATTGGGGTCGCCGGTACGACGATGTCGACTCGCCGACCCGGCCCACCTGGCGCGCCCTGCTGACGGATGAGGTCAACCTCTACCTCGATCCGCTCCCAGCCCTCAGGGCCGTCATCGGCTGGTAGTGCCGTCCAGTCTTCCGGATGCTGAAACCAACTGGTTCCGAGTTCGAGGTGGCGTTCCCGCTGATCGCCCGGGCGAGGTTCGACCACCACCGGCTCGATGGTGAGTGGCACCACGATCTGCGAATCGGCGACCTCGTAGATCTCCCACGGTGCTGCGATCGCCACTAGGGAGAGCCCCGATTGCGACGCCGCCTCGGCTTTGGCCTCTGGGGTTCGGACCATGGCGTAGCGCACTCCCAGATCACGAAGGTGCCGCACTCCGACCTCCGCGTCGTTGTCGACGTATCGAAGTTCGCGAACCGGGTTCGAGGACTGTTTCGACATTGCTGCCGTGGCCAGGAACGAATACGGCGTGGTGCCCGAGGCCTCGAAGTAGAGCGCCTCCATGGATCCGATACAGCCATCTGTCCAAAATGGAAGCAGCATCAGCGCCATCGTTGTTCCGTACTGGCCGTTATCGGGGCTGTTCTCCCACAACGCCCGGCCACATCCACGGTTGCGCCCAATTTCGTCCATGGTTGAGACGACGTTGTGGTATTCGGCGTAGGCGCTACCACGACCTTCGTAGCCAGTGAAGTTGTACTTTGACCATCCGTCGCCCGACGCACGCACGTTGGTGGAGGTTGCCTTGAAGGGGCCCCACCCATAGACGCTCGAGTCGTTGTGGGTGGTCATTCCGCCGCCAGGAAGCACTTGGTACATGAATCCGACGACCACCAGCACCGACAATGCAGCGATCGCGCCGAATCCGGTGCCAACTCTGGCGCCGACAGGATTCACCGACGATCGTTCCCGGATGACGTTCCACACCAGCGTCATCACCGCCATGGCCCCGACCATCATGAGCAGGTACCGGACCAAGTAGAGGAACGGCAGCAAACGCGGGTTCCACAGGAGCCCAATGACCGGGAGCGAATCCCGGGCGAGGTAGACGCCCGCCACGAGCACAAGACCCGTAATGCCAAGAGCCGCCCCGTTGAGATGACGGCGCAACACGCACCAGGCGAAGCCGACAATCGCAAGGGCGGTGATCAACACATCGAGGGGCGCCGTCAACGGGAAGAACATGTCCCAGAACGAGTCCTCCGCGCCCTCGGGGCGGGCGCCGTACTTCATATCGGTCATGAACTCGTGATTCGCCAAGAATGGCCCTACCCACCACGCAACCAGGAGCAGCGACGTCACCCCCACCGACATCGCCCACCACAGGCGGTGCCGATCAGCCCACACCAAGGTGAAGACCACTGCGGCGAGAGCAACAAAAATCAAGACGATGCCGTGCGAGACAGCGGCAGCAGCGATCAACACAGCGGTCCACACCCTGAACCGTCCTGTTCGTAGCCCGGCGGCCAACGTGCCGAGTGCGAACATCGCGAGGGTCAGAGCTATCGAGAATGAGAACTCCCCCGCCATCGTCGACTTCAGGTTGCCGCCGTAGATCGTGAAGCTCTCGTCGAGAGCAAAGGCCACACCTGCGAAGGCGAAGAGCTCCGGCAGAGGGTGAGCGAACCGAGCCAGTCGACCAAAGGCCCAGCAGGAAATCGGCAAGGTGATGAGCCCCATGACTCCAACCAGCTTCATCGCCACCCCGTATGGCAGCGCGATGTCAACAAGCACGATCGCCATGGCCGGCAGCACCATGTAGAAGCGATAGACCGGCATTCCCCCGTACCAATCCATCGTCCACCCGTTGAAGCGAAGCGATGGCAGCAGATGATCCCGGAGAAACGCGGGCCCCCAGACGTGGGCGCCAAAGTCGCCACCCGTGGGCGTGTTGTCGTCGAAGATCAGATCGGCAGACGGACTGAGCGGATTGAAGTGGACCACATTCATCATCACGACGGTGGTCACGGCGAGGGCGAAGGCGGTGAACCCAAACCGCCAGATCCGATCATCGTCCCAATCGGCGTCGAGCCATCGCCGCGGACGGCGAAGCACTCGTTCTGACACGCGGCGCAC
>JBDQKN010000009.1:0-18303 GCA_040263235.1 Ilumatobacteraceae bacterium | reverse complement strand
GGATCACTTGCGTCAGCATCGTCGGTGGGTTCGATGCTCTCGATCGGTTCAACGGGTTCAATCTTGTCGGCCGGGTCAGTCGGCTCGATCCTGTCGATTGGGTCGGCTGGGTCGATCCTGTCGGTGGGTTCCGTTGGGTCCATCCTGTCTGTGGGAGCACAACGGTCAATCTTGGCGGTGGGGGAGCGCTCTCTCCGCCCGATCGAGGTCGCAACCCTTGGATCGATACTCGCAGCAATGGGGCTCTGTGTCGCCCGGCGTGCCTTCCGGTCGTGCTGATTCAGTCGGCGACGACTGCGAGGAGATGGTTGACGACCTCGTCGATAGTTACATCGAGACGGTCGCCGGATCGTCGATCTTTGACCTCCACCATTCCGTCATCGATTCCCCGGCCGACGATCACGATCGTCGGAATCCCAATGAGTTCGGCGTCTTTGAAACGCACACCCGGGGACACGCCCTCGCGGTCGTCGAAGAGCACGCTGATCCCCGCCGTTTCGAGGTCGGCGGCGATCTTCTCAGCGGCTGGTCGTTGCGGGCCGCCTTCTTTGCCGGCGATCACGAGGTGGACATCGGCTGGAGCGACTGCCCGAGGCCAACAGAGCCCTGACTCGTCATGGTTCGTCTCGGCGATCGCGGCGACCGCCCTTGAGACCCCGATGCCGTAGGAACCCATAGTGACCGTCACCAGTTCGCCGTTGCTATCGAGCACCTTCAAGTCGAGCGCCTCGGCATATTTTCTCCCGAGTTGGAAGATGTGGCCGATCTCGATCCCCTTGGCCGTTTCCATGGGTGCACCGCAGGTGGGGCAGGGATCTCCGTCGAGCACCTCGGCAGCTTCGATGGTTCCGTCCGGCTCGAAGTCCCGGCCGCAAACGAGGTCGATGATGTGTCGGCCCGGCTGATTGGCCCCGGTAACCCACGCGCTCGTCTGAATCACCCTGGGGTCCACGAGGTAGCGGATACCGCTCTCCGAGGTCAATCCCAGCGCTCCGGGACCGATGTATCCCTTGGTGAGAGCCGGATGCGCAGCGAAATCAGCCTCGGTGAAGGGCATCGGCTCGGCCGGTGAAAGTTGGGCCTCGAGCCGCTTCAAATCGACTTCTCGGTCGCCTGGCACCCCGATGGCAATGGGCTCAGTCCGCCCATCGGGATGCACCAGATTCATCACCACATTCTTCAGCGTGTCGCCTGCTGTCCATGACCTGTCTGGGCGTTTGAGGTCCTCACGCTGATTGAGCAGATCAACGAGAGACTGGATCGTTGGGGTGTCGGGCGTATCGACCTCGCGTGCTGCTCCAACGGGGCTCGGGGTAGTGGAAGGAATCGAGATCTGTACGGCTTCGGTGTTCGCTGCGAAGTCGCACGCTGTGCAGCGCACGAACGTGTCCTCACCAACCTCGAGCGGAGCTAGGAACTCCTCGGATGCTGAGCCTCCCATCGCCCCTGACATCGCTGAGACGATGACATAGGGAAGCCCCAGCCGGTCGAACGTCTTGATGTAGGCCTCGCGGTGGCGGCGGTACGACTCGCGGAGGCCGTCGTCGTCGAGATCGAATGAGTATGAGTCCTTCATGACGAATTCGCGGCCTCGGAGCAGGCCTGCGCGAGGGCGAGCCTCGTCGCGGAACTTGGTCTGAATCTGATAGATCGACAGTGGAAGGTCTCGGTACGACGAGAACAGGTCCTTCACCAACAGGGTGAACATCTCCTCGTGCGTGGGGGCGAGTAGAAAGTCGTTGTCTCGACGATCCTTTAGGCGGAAGAGGTTCGGCCCGTACTCGGTCCAACGTCCCGTTGCTTCATAGGGCTCGCGTGGGAGGAGGGCGGGGAAGTGGACCTCCTGAAAGCCGGCATTGTTCATTTCCTCCCGGACGATCTCGGAGACCTTTCTGAAGACGATCCATCCGAGCGGCAACCATGTGAATCCGCCGGGAGCGGCGCGGCGGATGTAGCCGGCTCGGACCAGCAACCGGTGGGAGGGCACCTCGGCATCTGAGGGATCCTCGCGCAGGGTCCGCAGGAACAGGGTCGACATCCGTAGCACCCGGGCACGATACCCCTCACCCGGAGGTATGCTTCTCGAGCAGTTTGGTTACGAGACCGGTGCCCTTGGGCGCATTCGACCGAAAGGCGTGGGGTCCTCCCCACGCCTTGTTTGTTGATGCGGACAAGTTCACCGGATACGAGCGAGCGAGAGGAGGAGCGATGGCAACGACCAGTCCGGTGATCGACCGAGTTCGACGCTTGATTGAACCCGTCGTATCCGACCTCGGCCTTGACCTCTATGACCTTGAGCAGCGCGGCGGCACGATTCGTGTGACCGTGGATACACCACCCGGATCAGAGAGCGGAGTGAGCCTCGACACGATCGCGGTGGCGACACGTCTAATTTCGCGCGAACTCGACCACGATGACCCCGTGCCCGGCAAGTACACCCTCGAAGTGACTAGCCCCGGAGTGGAACGGGCACTGAGAACACCAGAGCACTTCCAACGCGAGATCGGCAAGCGCATAGCGCTTCGATTGAGCGATGCTTCGCTCGATGAGCGCCGATTCGACGGCCTCCTCGTGGCCGCTGACGACAGCACGGCAACGATCAGGATTGGAATTGATGCTGATGGATCGCCTGACGATCGGGTGTTCTCTCTGGCATCAATTGACCGCGCCAAGACCATTTTTGAATGGGGTCCACAGCCCAAGCCCGGTGGGCCTCGTCGTAAGGCCGGCACGTCCGGCACACATCCCAGGAAACCGGAACCCTCCGTCGCCGACGGAGCAGACCACGACACGGAGGAAGCACCGTGAGTAACCTTGACATGAGCGAGGCAATCCGCCTGCTGGCGCAGGAGAAGGGTCTGTCGGTCGACGCCCTACTTCAGGTGCTGGTCGAGGCGCTCGCTAGCGCCTACAAGCGTCGCCCCGATGCCGCCGATGAGGTCCAGGTGGGCGTCGACCCTGACACGTTGGAGTTCACTTTCACTGCCTATGACCTCGATGAGGACGGCAACTGGTCGAACCCTCGAGACGACACGCCGAGCAAGGCGGAGATGGGCCGCATTGCGGCACAGACCGTTCGTCAGGTGATGTCGCAGCGCATCCGTGAGGTAGAGCGCGATCGCAAATTCGAGGAATACGCCAACCGCGAGGGCGATCTTGTCACTGGGATCATCGAGCGGACGGAAGCTCGATATGCCCTGCTTGATCTCGGTCGGGTGGAAGCGCTCCTGCCTCAAGCTGAGCAGGTGCCGTTCGAACGGCCGAACCGTGGCGATCGCTCAAAGGCCTACATCGTTGAGGTTCGCCGGACGCCGAAGGGCCCTCAGATCGTCGTGTCGAGGACCCACCCCGGCCTGATCAAGCGCCTCTTCGAACTTGAAGTTCCCGAGATCGCCGACGGTGTCGTTGAGATCAAGGCCTGTGCCCGTGAACCCGGACATCGCACCAAAATCGCTGTCTGGTCGAACGATCACAACGTTGACCCCGTCGGGGCTTGCGTCGGGGCTCGTGGGGCTCGGGTGCGGATGGTCGTCACTGAACTTCGCGGCGAGAAAATCGACATTGTTCCGTTTAGTGAGGACCTTGCCGATTTCGTGGCGAAGGCATTGTCCCCAGCGAAGGTGAACCAAGTAATCATCTCCGAGGACCGTACGCAGGCGGACGTGATCGTTCCCGACCATCAGTTGTCTCTAGCCATTGGGCGCGAGGGACAGAACGCTCGGTTGGCGGCGCGTTTGACGGGAGTTCGAATCGATATTCGGTCTGAGAGTCAGCTGGCCGAGGGTGTTGACGGTGGCGGATACGCCGCAAGTCTGGAACCTGCAGTCGAATACGCCGAAGGCGAATGGGTCGCAAACGCCGAGTCGGGTGAGATGGAGTGGCATGCTGCTGACGGCACCGTTGTGAGCCAGTCAGAGTGGGCTGAATCCACCGGCAGTTCAAGCGATGAGCCTGCGGCTGAGGCCGACGAGGCTTCTGCGGAGGAGGCAGTTGAGGCCGCAGCTCCGGCGGAGTCTGAAGAATCAGAGGTCGATGAGTCAACGGCTGTCGAGCAGGAGGGTGAGGATCTCGGCTGAGGCACCACAGCGCACCTGTGTGGGTTGTCGGCATCGCCGTGACCAGTCGGACTTGGTCCGCTGCGTTCACACTGGCGAACCAACGGTCTCACGCACGGCTCCTGGGCGGGGAGCATGGGTCTGCGGAATCGATTGCGCTCGGCAAGCACGTAGAACTGCTTTCGAGAGGGCATGGCGCCGATCGGTGAGCGACGAGGAGTTGGCGAGATTGATCTCGCTACTCCAAGCGGTGTGACCGAGCGAATCATCTGTGAGACTGGGAAGAACAACGAAAGGTTGATGGGCTAAGTGGCGAAGAAGATACGGGTACACGAACTGGCGAAGGAACTCGGCATGACCAATGCCGAGACCGTCGATCTCTGCAACACGCTCGGTGTGCCGATCAAGAGTCAAGCCTCAGCCCTCGACGAGGCATACGCAGATATGGTCCGCCGCCGCGCCGACCGCGATGGGCTCACCCGGGATGAGCAACCAGGCGAACCAGCTGAGGAGAAGAAGGCCCCGGCGAAGAAGGCCGCAGCGAAGAAGGTTGCCGCGAAGAAGGTTGCTGCGAAGAAGGTTGCTGCGAAGAAAGTTGCTCCAGAGGTTGAACCTCCGGCGGTCGCCGAGTTAGCCGAGGATCCTGAGACGGTTGCCCCAGTCATCGAAGAATCATCAAGCCCGGTTGAAGCAGTCGTCTCCGAGGTTTCCGATGTGCCCGACGTGGTTGAGACTGAGGTGCAGCCTGTTGCCACTGAAACACCTGCTCCCGCCGAGGAGTCAATTTCTGACCCTGACCCTGACCCTGAGCCTGCGCCTGAACAAGCGACGGCGCAGCCGGCAGAGCAGCCAGAGGCTGAGCCAGCCGAACCCGTGGCGGACCCAACTCCGCCTGCGCCTCCAGTAGCTGAACCATCCGCCCGAATCATCTCGAGCCCCGGGCCGGGAGCCGCGCCACGCCCGGTAGCGCCGCCACCAGTTCAAGAGGGTCCAGTGGGGGGCGACACGAGTAGGCCAACCCCGCCACCAACTGCAAGCGGTCGTCCAATACCGCCACCTCCGGGTCGACCAGTGTCATCGTCGGGTAAGCCAATTCCGCCGCCTCCTGGACAAGCGTTGCCCCCCGGGTCACGCCCTGCGGGCGCTCGCCCGGGTGGACCCCGTTCAGGAGGCTACGCGCCTCGACCAGGTGGCGGTCCTCGTCCCGGCGGCTTCGGTGGGCCTCGTCCCGGTGGTGGCCCTGGCGGTCCAGGTGGGCCTGGTGGCGGCGGTCCTGGCGGCCGTCCAGGTCCCGGTGGTCGACCCAGCGGCCAGCGTCGGCCTCCTCGTCGCTCGAAGCGTCGTCGCCGTCGTGACCTCGACGAGCTTCAGCCGCAGCATCTCGTACTTACCGATCGCGATGCACCGGTGCCCGATGGCACGATCGTCATCGAGCGCGGAGTTTCAGCACAGGAATTTGCTCCGAAGCTGAACAGAACCGCAGCCGACGTGGTCAAGTTCCTTCTGAATCACGGTGAGATGCTCACGGCAACAGCGGCACTTTCCGACGAACATATGGAGCTGTTTGCTCTCGATGTTGGCGCCGAGCTTCTCCTCGTCGATCCGGGTCAGCAGCAAGAACTCGAGTTGCAAGCCCTTTTCGACGACAGCGATGACGATGACGAGGAGCTTCAGCAAGACCGTGCCCCTGTGGTGACGGTCATGGGCCATGTCGACCATGGAAAGACAACGGTGCTCGACAAGATCAGGTCAGCGAACGTTGTCGCTGGTGAGGCTGGTGGGATCACCCAGCACATCGGTGCGTACCAGGTCGAGCGCAACGGGCACCACCTGACGTTCATCGATACCCCTGGTCACGCAGCGTTCACCCAGATGCGGGCACGAGGAGCCCAGGTCACCGACATCGTCGTGCTCGTGGTTGCCGCCGATGACGGTGTCATGCCGCAGACGATCGAGGCAATCAATCACGCACGAGCTGCCGAAGTGCCGATCATCGTTGCGGTCAACAAGATCGACAAGGACAATGCCGATCCCCAGCGGGTCCTTACCCAATTGGCTGAACACGAGTTGGTGCCGGAGTCGTGGGGCGGAGACACCATCGTCGTCGAGATGTCGGCGCTCCAGGATCTCGGCATCGATGACCTACTCGACCAGCTCCTAGTCGTTGCCGAACTCGAGGAATTGAGCGCAAATCCGACTGGTAGGGCCAAAGGCGTGGTGCTGGAAGCGAACCTCGACAAGGGTCGCGGCCCGGTTGCTACGGTGCTTGTCGACAAGGGGGAGCTCAAGGTGGGCGACCCGATCGTCGCCGGTGGATCGTGGGGCCGAGTGAGGGCCATGATCAATGACCGTGGCGAACAGGTGAAGGTCGCAGGGCCATCAACACCTGTTGAGGTACTGGGTTTGTCGTCGGTGCCAGCAGCAGGCGATGAGTTCCGTGCCGCCCCTGACGAGCGGATCGCTCGCACTGTCGGTGATGCCCGAGCCCACCTCCGCAAAATTCGAGATCAGCGCGGTGATGCCCGGGTCAAGACGGGCATCAAGCTTGAGGATATTTTCACGCAGATCCAGAGCGGCGAGTCAGCGACTCTCAACATCGTGCTGAAAGCCGACGTCCAAGGTTCCTTGGAAGCGGTGACCGAAAGCCTCCGAAAGTTGAGCCGAGATGAGGTTGAGCTCGTCTTTGTCCATCGTGCGGTAGGCGCGATCAGCGAGAACGACATCACCTTGGCTGCAACGACCAACGCCACGATCATCGGCTTCAACGTTCGGCCAGATCGCAAGAGCCGCGAGGCAGCTGATCAGCAGGATGTCGAAATTCGGACATATGAGATCATTTACAAGTTGCTCGAGGACATCGAGCAGGCGATGGTCGGAATGCTGGCCCCTGAGTTCGAAGAAGTCGTGACCGGCGATGCTGAAGTCCGGGAAATCTTCCGGGTTCCCAAACTCGGCGCCATCGCCGGGTGCCTTGTTCAGAACGGCACGATCACACGTGGCTCGAAGGTTCGATTCCTCAGGGATGGGACGATCATCTGGAAGGGCGAAATCTCGTCGCTGCGTCGCTTCAAAGATGACGTTCGCGAGGTCCGCGAGGGCTTCGAGTGCGGAATTGGGCTGAGCGATTTCCAAGATCTCAAGCCTGGCGACGTGATCGAAACCTTCGACGAGCGCGAGGTCGCTCGTACGCTCAGCTGAGATGGCCGGCCGCGGTGCGAAACGTTCCGGTAAGTCCGGTGGTCAGCACCGCTATCCGCGTTCGGCCCGAGTTGGTCAGACGCTGCGAGAGATCATCGCCGACGAACTGGTGCGCATTGCTGACGAACGTTTGGAGTTCGTCACGATCACCAGGATCGATGTCGATGACGAACTCAACCGGGCACACGTCTACTACGACTCGCTTGCAGGTCCAGAAGGCGACGAGGAGATCATCGAGGCACTGGATGAACATCGGGTCAGAATTCAGTCGTCTATCGGACGGCAGATCAGGGCCAAGAAGACTCCAGTACTCGATTTCCAGCCAGACGACGTGATCAGGTCTGCAGAACGGATCGATGAGATCCTTCGTGCCGATCGTGATCAGGCTGCCGACGCCGACTGACCGACGCGATGGCGAGACGACGCCCTGCCACCCAACACGGTGTGTGCATCATCGATAAGCCTGCTGGGGTAACGAGCCACGACGTGGTGGGGATGGTGCGTCGGCGCTTCGGTGAGCGCCAGGTTGGCCATGCCGGCACCCTCGATCCAGATGCCACTGGCGTGCTCGTAGTTGCGGTGGGTGCAGCGACGCGACTTCTCCGGTTCGCAACGGCGGGCATCAAGAGATACACCGGTGAGGTGGTGTTGGGCATCGAGACCGACACGCTTGATGCAGCGGGTCAAGTTACGGCGAGACACGACATGGGCCCTATTCCCATTCAGGCGATTCGTGATGTGGTCGCTCAGCACCTTCTCGGCGAGATCGAACAAGTACCGCCGATGGTGTCGGCGATCAAGGTGGAGGGCCGTCGACTACACGAACTCGCACGGGAAGGCATTGAGGTTGAACGGGAACCGAGGCCGGTCAGAATCGATTCATTCCTAGTAGAGCCAACCGATCGAGTCGATGTCCTTCATATCGATGTGGTGTGTTCACCGGGTACCTACATTCGGACGTTGGCGGCCGATCTCGGCGGATTGCTCGGCGGAGGTGCGCACCTTCGAGGACTGCGACGAGTTGCATCTGGGAATTTCACCGTCGATATGGCAGGGTCGCCGGAGGAAGCCGACCTACTTGGTGTGGCCCGCCTCGTCGATCACTTGGCACCTGTTGTCGTCGACGATGAAACGGCCGCCCGCATCGCAACAGGACAGGTAATGGATCGATGGGAAGGTGATGGCCCGTGGGCGGTGTACGGAGCAACTGGCGAGTTGCTCGCCGTCTACGAGGTCTTCCGGGGCGAATTGGTGAAGCCCACAGTCGTGCTTCCGGCTGGGATCTACCGGTAGGTTCGGTAGCAATGCAGGTGATCACCTCACTCGATGGCCCGATCTGGCCCAGGGAGCGCAGCATCCTCACCATTGGCACCTATGACGGGTTGCATCGTGGGCATCTCTCGGTTATCGACCGAGTGATTGAACTTGCGCGTGAACGCGGCTGTCGGAGTGCAGTCGTGACGTTTGACCCTCATCCGGCGGTGGTGGTGAGGCCCGAATCAGCCCCGCGACTTCTCACCACAGTGGAGCAACGTCTAGAACTGCTTGAGCAGACCGGGATAGACGCCGTGGTTGTGCTCCCCTTCGATGAGTCTGCCGCCAGCGAAGAAGCAGAAGACTTCGTGCAACGGGTGTTCGTGGACGCCCTTGGGGTCAGCACAGTCGTGGTCGGTCAGGACTTCCACTTCGGTCGTTTGAGACGAGGCGACGTGGCGCTGCTAACCGAGCTCGGTGCGGCTGCCGACTTCTCCGTCGTCCCCGTCGAACTCTGCGCTCTTGATGGTGTCGGTGTGATTTCCTCGACGGCGATCCGCCGGGCCGTGTCCGACGGGCGCCTCGACGAGGCGACAGCCATGCTCGGCAGGGACGTCGAGGTCGCAGGTGTGGTCATCACCGGCGATCAACGGGGCCGGACCATCGGCTTTCCAACTGCGAATCTCGATCTCGGGGAGCGCTACCTCGTTCCGGCCGATGGCGTCTATGCGGGTATCTGCACCCTTCCCGACGGGTCAACCCATGAATGTGCGGTCAACATCGGTCGGAGGCCAACCTTCTACGCCGCCGCCGATCGATCGTTGGTCGAGGCGCACCTCTTGGATTTCGATGGCGACCTTTATGGTCAACATCTTCGAGTGAGGCTTATTGGCCGCATTCGTGACGAGCGGCGATTCGACGGACTCGATGAGCTCATCGCCCAGTTGGACCTGGATATCGCCTCAACGCGACACATGACTGGAGTTGTTGGTTCGGCCGACGGCTCATAGCCTGCCATCGTTCATCGGGGTTCCGACTCCGGTGCATGCGTCGATAGTTGGCGCGTCCACCTCACACAACTTTAGGTAGGCAGGTACATCATGGCCATCGAGCCAAAATCAGACGTCATCGCGAAGCACCGGCTGAGCGATTCTGACACTGGGTCCCCTGAGGTCCAGGTCGCACTCCTCACCTCGAGGATCCAGCACCTGACCGACCACCTCAAGGATCACCCCAAGGATCACCACTCGCGCCGTGGTCTCTTGATGCTCGTCGGCCGTCGCCGTCGCATGCTGGATTACGTTCGCTCGATCGATGTTGACCGCTATCGCGCGATCATCGCCGAGCAGGGCCTCCGCCGCTGACGACGAGGGCAACAGCTCTCTAGGGTGTACCCTCACAGTGTGGGCTCGGCCCACACTGACAACACGAGTGCCCTTCGGTGGTTACCGGTTGCCGACATCGCGTCGTGGAGAACGAGGCGGTACCGCCAACTGGGAACCGTCGGGGCATCTACATCGTTCAGACATGGAGTCTGGACGGAAAGGAGCCAGACATGGCTGATCCCATTCGCGTCTCCGCGCCCATTTCGGGAACGGATCGAGAACTCACCCTTGAGACCGGCAAGCTTGCGCCGCAGAGCCAAGGTGCTGTCGTTGCCAGCATCGGCGAGACACGTGTCCTCACCACCGCCAACGCAGCAAAAGACGTTCGCCCAGGCATTGACTTCTTCCCGTTGACCGTCGACGTGGAAGAGCGCTCGTATGCAGCCGGCAAGATCCCCGGATCGTTCTTCCGTCGAGAGGGACGCCCCACCGAGGACGCGATCCTCACCTGCCGCCTGACGGACCGCCCATTGCGACCGTCATTCCCTGACGGGTTCCGTAACGAGGTCCAGATCGTGACCACTGTGCTCGGCGTCGACATGGCGAATCCGCACGATGTGCTGTCGATCAATGCGGCATCAGCCGCTCTTATGATTTCTGGAATCCCGTTCGACGGCCCGATTGGCGCTGTCCGGGTGGCCTACACCACCGAAGGGCAGTGGATTCCGCATCCCACCTACGCCGACGGCGATGCCGCTACCTTCGAATTGGTCGTTGCCGGTCGTGAACTTGACAACGGTGACGTTGCCGTGATGATGGTTGAGGCTGGCGGTACCGAGCGAAGCTTCTACCTCTACGAGGATGGCGCACCCAAAGTCGACGAGGCAGCACTCGCCACGGGCCTTGAGGCGTCGAAGACCTGGATCAAAGAGTCGGTTGCGCTGCAGCGTCAACTTGTTGCGAGTGGGATCGCCACGAGCGGTCCCATCACCCCGCTTTCCTACACCCCCGTTCTGGACTACACCCCAGAGGTGTTCGCTGCTGTTGAGGCGCTCGTCTCCTCCGATATCGCTGCAGCTGTCATCATCGCTGGCAAGTCGGAACGCAATGCTGCGACCGACGCCGCATCTGCCAAGGCCATTGCGACGTTGTGCGCCGATGGCAGCGAGTTCGCTGGCCAAGAGAAGGCGGTGAAGGAAGCGGTGCGGTCACTGAGCAAGAAGCTTGTTCGTCGTCGGGTCGTCGAGGAAGGGATCCGCATGGATGGTCGAGGCGTTCGCGACCTACGCGCCATTTCGGCCGAGGTTGGTGTGCTTCCGACCGCCCACGGATCAGGACTGTTCCAGCGTGGCGAAACGCAGGTGATGAATGTCTGCACGCTCGCTATGCCTCGGATGAACCAGATGCTCGACACGCTCTCACCGGTTAATGAAAAGCGCTATCTGCACCACTACAACATGCCTCCGTGGGCCAATGGTGAGACCGGCCGAGTTGGGTCCCCGAAGCGGCGCGAGATTGGTCATGGTGCGCTGGCGGCCCGCGCGGTCCTGCCGGTGGTGCCGTCGCAGGAAGATTTCGCCTACACGTTGCGTCTGGTCTCTGAGGTCATGTCATCGAATGGCTCGACCTCAATGGGATCGGTCTGTTCATCGAGTCTCTCGCTGATGGACGCCGGAGTCCCGATTCGTGGCGCAGTGTCTGGCATCGCAATGGGCCTCGTCAAAGAGGGCGACCGCTACATCACCTTGACCGACATCCTCGGTTCTGAGGATGCCTTTGGTGATATGGACTTCAAGGTTGCTGGCACTGAGGATGCGATCACCGCTCTGCAGCTCGACACCAAGATCGATGGAATCCCCGCCCAGGTCCTCGCCGATGCGCTTCAGCAGGCACGTGAGGCTCGTCTTGCGATTCTGGATGTCATGAATGCGGCCATTGCCGCCCCCCGTGGCGAGGTGGCCGATACAGCACCAAAGATTGTCACGATCACCATTCCGATCGACAAGGTCGGGGAGGTCATCGGGCCAAAGGGCAAGATCATCAACACGATCCAGGCCGAGACCGGTGCAGATATCAGCGTCGACGACGACGGAGCTGTGGGCATTGTGACCATCGGAGCGGTCGAGTCGTGGCGGATGGAAGAAGCCCGTTCGGCGATCCTCGCGATCGTCGATCCGCCCAAGGCCGAACTCGGGAAGACGTACATGGGTCGGGTCGTGAACATCACGAAGTTCGGCGCCTTCGTCAATATCCTCCCCGGGCGAGATGGCCTCCTGCACATCTCCAAGCTGGGACGCGGCAAGCGAATCAACGCCGTTGAGGATGTGCTCAGTCTCGGTGACGAAGTCGAGGTCATCGTCGAGGAGATCGACGATCGCGGCAAGGTCAGCCTTCGCCCGGCCGATTCCGAGCCCCAGGAGTCATCTGCCTCAGAGACGCCGGCGCCTTCGCGCTCGGAGTCAGCGCCGAGTCCGTCGGCCGACTCGATCGAGTCCGTGAGCTTCGACGAGTCCTTCGATGCGGAACTCGCCGGCGAGTTGGGCGATCTCGGTCCGAGTGGAGAGAAGCGTGGCAATCGCGATGGCGGCCGTGACGGCGGCCGTCGCCGGCACCGCTGACCGGTCTCGCAGGTGGCCGAACGAGTCACCACCCTCGCCAACGGCCTGACCGTGGCGGTCGACCCAATGTCGACCACACGGTCAGTGTCTGTTGGTGTGTGGGTTGGAGTCGGCTCGCGAGATGAGCCGGTTGCCATGGCCGGAGTCAGCCATTTCCTTGAGCATTTGTTGTTCAAGGGAACAGCAGAGATCGATGCCCGCGAAATTTCTCGGCGAGTCGACCGAGCCGGTGGTGATATCAACGCCTACACGGCACGTGAACACACGGCGTATTACTGTCGGATGCCCGCGCGTCATGCTCTCGATGCCATAGACCTACTCAGCGAAGTCGTCCTTCGACCAGCACTTCGGCCAGAGGATGTCGAGAGCGAGCGTCGAGTGATCCTCGAGGAACTGGCGATGGACGACGACGTTCCAGACGACGTGGCCCATCGGGCCTTCCATGAGCTGGTCTTTGTTGACCATCCACTTGGGCGAGACCCAGGTGGTCACCGCGAAAGCGTCTCAACGCTGTCGGCGAAGGACATTGCCGACTTCCATCAGGGGCAGTACACCGGTGAGCGGATGGTTGTCTCTGTTGCGGGAGCAGTTGACCCCGACGAGGTGCTCGCCCGTGTCGAGCAGGTCTTTGGTTCGGCACCACGGGGCTCAGGACCTCCTCTTCGCCAGGCGCCACATCAGATGGGGGCGGACCTTCACCTTCGCGATGAGACAGAGCAGATGCATCTCGTGCTCGGCGGCCGTGGTCTGCCACGTGCCCATCCGGATCGTGAAGCCCTCGACATCGTCAATCATGTGCTTGGCGGTGGCTTGTCCAGTCGATTGTTTGACGAAATCCGAGAGCGTCGAGGTCTCGTCTACAACGTGCAGTCTGGGTTGAGCGCCCATGTTGATGCCGGGAGTTGGATGGTGTACGCAGGAAGTCACCCTGATCGAGCCCCCGAAGTGAGAGCGCTGATCGAGGCTGAGATCGAACGCATGGCGATGGATGGACCCACGGAGGAAGAGGTCGAAGTCGCAAAGGGTTATCTCGTCGGCGCCTACGAACTCGGCCTTGAGGATTCGGGCGCGCGGATGTCGCGCCTGGGTGGAATGTTGACACTTCTTGGACACGTGATCGATATCGACGACCAAATTCAGCAGTGGGCCTCGGTGGACGGTGACTCGCTCCAGCGTGTGTCCCGGGCGGTCTTTGGTGGGAAGCATCTCAGTGTGACTCTCGGTCCTGTCTGAGTTGTGGCGCCACGAGGCGGTACGGTCATCGCATGAATTCGATCCGGGTAGGTGTCATCGGAGCGAGCGGTCGGATGGGTTCGACCGTGTGCGATGCCATTGGCGCTGCTGATGGCCTCGAGCTCGTTGCTCTTGTTTATTCGTCATTCGCGAGTTCGATGTCGGAAAGCAACGAGGTGCTGATCGGCAGTGATCTGCGAGTGCTTGCAGAGGCTGGCTGTGACGTGGCGGTTGATTTCACTGTTGCGGAGGCCTCGCGGGCCGCCCTGCCGTTCTTGGCCGTGCACGGTATTCATGCCGTTGTCGGCACCACCGGGTTCGACGACGCTGATTTGGCCCTCTTCAGATCGTCATTTGCGTCCTCAACTGCGAACTGCATCATCGCTGCGAATTTTGCCATCTCAGCGGTGCTGATGATGCGGTTCGCGTCTCTCGCCGCCGAGCACTTCGATACGGCAGAGATCATCGAGCTTCACCACGACGCCAAGGTTGATGCTCCCTCTGGAACGGCCATTGAGACCGCTCGTCGAATGACACCTCGCAGCAACGGGTGGGCTCCCGATCCCACAAAGACAGGACTGGAAGGCGCCCGCGGGGCGACGGGTCCGAACAGCGTCCCGATCCACTCGGTGCGTATGCGAGGGATGACGGCCCATCAGGAGGTCATCCTCGGTGCTGCTGGCCAGACCCTGACGATCCGACAAGACTCCTACGACCGAACGAGCTTCATGCCCGGAGTGGTGCTTGCGTGCCGCAGAGTTGCTGACCTGCCGGGCCTGACTATCGGGCTTGATGACCTGCTCTGAGTCAGAGAGCGCCGAGAGCGGCGTCGTAATCGGGTTCCTGAGCGATCTCAGGCACTAGTTCAGTGTGCACAACGGTGCCGTCGGTGTCGAGAACCACGATCGCCCGAGCCATCAGTCCGGCCATCGGACCGTCGATGAGGCGCACACCGAATGCATCGGCGAAATCATTTCTGAAGCCAGAGGCAGTCACGCAGTTCTCAATACCTTCTGCGCCACAGAACCGGTTCTGGGCGAAGGGAAGGTCTTCGGAGATGCAGACCACAACCGCATCATCTCGACCAGCTGCGCGTTCGTTGAACGTACGCACGCTGGTGGCGCACGTCGGTGTGTCGATCGACGGGAAGATGTTCAACACGACCTTCTTGCCAGCAAGCGAGTCGTTGGTGAGCTGGCTCAGATCTTTCGCCAAGAGGGCGAATCCCGGTGTTTTTGAACCAACGGCGGGAAGGTCTCCCGACGTGTTGAGTTGATTGCCACGAAGCGTCACTGTTGCCATAGCGAAATCATGGCAGGTTCATCACGGCCTTGCGTCAGCGTGCGCTCCCACGAAGGTTTCGCATGTTGATCAGCAGGACGAGAACGACAGAGAGCCCCACCGCCCACCACGAGTACCGCTGCAGCCAGACAAGAAATTCGGTGAGTTGTGAGTCGAAGACAGCGGCGAGCCATTGGATGAGTGCCAATCTGACCGCGATGCCAAGGGCGAGGAGACCAGCGAGACGTGCGGGCCGTGTGTGCTGAACCCCGCTCAGCGCAGCGACGAGATTTGAGCCGACAAAAAATGGTACGACGATCCACTCCGCGCGTTCGTAACCGCGCCTGAATCCGTCCAACGCCTCTGGCTGGACGCCGAGGTATCGCGTGAACCAGTTCAGAGCC
The DNA here is from genome assembly GCA_040263235.1 of Ilumatobacteraceae bacterium. Taxonomy (GTDB): domain Bacteria; phylum Actinomycetota; class Acidimicrobiia; order Acidimicrobiales; family Ilumatobacteraceae; genus Casp-actino5. Next base: position 2,935 of record JBDQKN010000009.1, on the reverse strand, counting down.
GTTGCGTGGTACGACCGGCCGATGAGGTGACACACCACGAAGGCAGCAGCGATCCTGGTCGACCCGATGAGCCAGTACAGGGTCGTGTCGAGGTCTGCCCCCAAGGCGAGTGCCAGATAACGGTTTCTAGACGAGAGAATCAGCAACAGGGCAGGGTCGCTGGTCACCAGACGGGCCCAGGCGACACCGGCGATGTTGGTGCCGGCGACGAGGAGCACAAACGCTGCAAGTGTCAGCGGTGCCCACGATGGCCGTTCAGCGGACGCATCCTGGTCGTGCACGTCAAGAACGCTAACGCTCGTTCTCGGACTCCCGGCGCTGATTCGACGTGGCAACTAGCGTCGAACCCATGCACGGATTGATGCAGGATGTCCCACTCAACATTTCTCATCTCTTCGATCGTGCCGAGCGCTATCACGGGCATAAGCAGATCGTGACGGCAACGGCCACCGAAAGGGAGCGAACCACCTATGCCGAGTGGGCCGACCGCACTCGTCGTCTCGGTGGCGTGCTCGATGCGCTCGGCATATCGGCTGAGGGGCGAGTAGCGACGTTCGCGTGGAACACCGCACGACACCTCGAACTGTACTTCGCCGCTCCGTGCAGCGGCAGGGTGTTGCACACCCTCAACATCAGACTCTTCCCCGAGCAGTTGACATACATCGTCAACCACGCTGACGACGAGGTGATTTTCGTTGATCGGTCGCTCCTCGAACTGTTGGCGCCACTCTTGCCCACGTTTGAGAACCTTCGTCATCTCGTGCTGATGGACGATGGTGCTGGTGAAATCCCAGAGAATCTCGCCGGTCACGAGTTGCTCAACTACGAGGATCTGCTCGCCGGTGCGGACGCAGTCGAATGGAAGCCAGTTGAAGAAAATCGCGCGGCGAGCATGTGCTACACGTCGGGGACGACAGGAAATCCGAAGGGTGTTCTCTACTCCCATCGAAGCACCTACCTGCACACGATGGGAACGCTGATGGCCGATTCTCTCGGGGCTCGGGAGAGCGATGTCATTCTTCCTGTCGTGCCGATGTTCCATGCGAACGCGTGGGGGCTGGCACACGCCGGTGTCGCAGCTGGTGCGACACTGATCATGCCGGGAGCCGATCTCTCTGGGAAGGCGATCGCCGACCTCGTGGTCGACGAGCAGGTCACGATGGCAGCGGGGGTGCCGACGATCTGGATGCAGGTGCTCCCTGAACTAGCCGGACGTGACACCTCGCACCTTCGGGCAATCCCATGCGGCGGGTCGGCAGTACCACGCTCTCTGTCTGAGGCCTATCGCGAGCAGACCGGCCTCCCGCTTCTTCAGGCCTGGGGAATGACTGAGACCAGTCCGATCTGCGCGGTCGCCAACCTTGACATCGATGAGCGCGATCTCAGCCTTGAGGCACAGGCGGAGATCAGAACAATGGTGGGTCGGATTTCGTTTGGGGTCGAGATGCGCGTTGTCGATCCGGCGACGAGCGACCCTGTGGAGTGGAACGGCGAGACGAGTGGCGAGTTGCAGGTACACGGCAGTTGGATCGCAGCCAGTTACTACAACGATGATCGATCCACTGAGAGCTTCACGGACGACGGGTGGCTCAGGACGGGCGATGTGGCGACCGTCGATGATCGCGGTCGGATTCGGCTGGTGGACCGAACCAAGGACCTCATCAAATCGGGAGGGGAGTGGATCTCATCGGTTGAGCTTGAGAACGAGTTGATGGCACATGCAGAGATTGCCGAAGCTGCCGTTATCGGTGTCCCTCACCCACGTTGGTCGGAGCGTCCATTGGCCTGCATCGTGCGCGTGCCAGGATCCAACATCTCCGCCGATGACGTGATTGATCACCTGCGGGATCGAGTGGCGAAGTGGCAGCTACCCGATGCGGTTGAGTTCATCGACGAGGTTCCCAAGACCAGTGTCGGCAAGTTTTCGAAGAAGGATCTTCGCGAGCAATTCGCGGCCTACGTCCTTCCGGACGCATGATGGAGCCGATGTATATGCGGAGCACAGTCCTCGTGGCCCTTCTCGTCATGTCTGCCGGATGCGGAGATGACGGCAACGACAGCATCGACCTCGTTGACGCACCGACTGAATCTGCATTGGAGTCGACGTCGACGATTCCACAGGGCAACGAGCCGATCGTGGCCGTCACAGATACGGATGGGCCACTCCCTGAGGTGGTGGCAGCATCGGGCGTTGAGGTGAACGTGATTGCGATCGACAACATCTTTCGGCCAGAGCGGGTCGAGGTTCGGGTTGGTGACGATGTCGTCTGGGAGAACCGCGGCATGAATGAGCACAACATTCTCTCGATTGAAGGTCCGGCACCTGGAAGCCCGGTTGGCGAGTCGGAGTCGATCGGATGGTTCAAAGACGCTGACGACCGTGTGACTTGGGGTGTGACCGCTACCGATTTCCAACCGGGCGAGGTCTTCACCTACCGATTCTCACAACCGGGGGAGTACCGGTACTACTGTGCAATCCACGGCACTGCCACAGTCGGGATGATCGGCGTTGTGGTCGTAACCGAATGATCAAGCGGTCGCCAGTGCGACCAACAGAGGGGGAAGTATGAAGAACACTCGTTTCTTGGCTGCGTTGACGTGCGGATCGCTCTTGGTGGCGGTCTCATGTGGCGGAGCCTCTGATAGCGCCGAAGCAGACGTCACCGTCGAGTCCACCGCTGCGGAGGCATCAACAACATCCCCACCTGCCGAGGAGCCAGCACCGGAGGAGACCACCACCACCGCTGCTCCTGACCCTGCAGCCGACGGCATTCTTGAGGTGCCCGCCGAATTCGAGACAATCCAGGCAGCTGTCGACGCCGCCGTCTCTGGCGATCTGGTGCTCATCGCCCCGGGGGTGTACCACGAGGCGGTAGACGTCGAGACCGACGGGATCACGATCCGTGGCCTCAGTCGAAATGAGGTCATCCTCGAT
>JBDQKN010000008.1:0-19136 GCA_040263235.1 Ilumatobacteraceae bacterium | reverse complement strand
GGGACGACCGGCTCGGGTGCGCCCGGCCCGGCCTGGCGCACCATCGCGTTCAGGACATCGACAAGCGGAGGCTCGACATGAACGACATCACGAATCGACGGTGGATCGTCGGTGTCGACGGCTCCGACGAATCACTCGACGCGCTTGCGTGGGCACGTGACAGTGCCAGCCCAGATGACGCCATTCTCGTGGTCCACGCATGGGACGTCCCGGTGATGGTCGGCTATGACGTGGCGGTGGCGATCGACCCCCGCGCCATCGAGGAGGCAGCTCAGGCGTTCCTCAACGATCTGGTCAGTCGAACCTCGGACGACCGAGTAATCGGACAATTGGTGAGGTCTCACGCCGGGCGTTGCATCGTCGACCTGGCCGAACTGGGCGATTCCGTGGTTCTCGGGCATCGTGGCACGGGCCGGATGTCGATGATGCTCGGCTCTACTGCGAGTTATGTTCTGCACCACCTTTCGCAGCCAGTGGTGATCGTCCGCGGTGACGGCAAACATTCAGGACGACGAATTGTGGTGGGTGCCGACGACCACGATCTCGTGGACGATGAAGGTCAACTGGTTCCCGGCTCGGAGAACGAGGCAGTTCGGGCGATGCGATGGGCCATGGGCCTGCCCGGGGTTGACCAGATCAAGGTGGTCCATGCCTGGTTCCTTCCGGCCGTGGTGACCGGGTGGTACGCCGGACCGGGCGCTGACTTCGAGGTGATGGATGCAGCCAGCGACTCGGTGATCGAGCATGTGGTCAGGGCGGCCGGTTCGGTGCCAGACGGGGTTGAGATCACCCGAGAGGTGCTTCGCGGCACCCCGGGGTTCGCCATGATCGAGGCAAGCCGAGATGCCGACCTCGTTGTTGTGGGCTCGAGGGGACGAGGCACCCTTCGCGGGTTGCTCCTCGGATCAACCAGCGCCGAAGTCGCGTCCTACGGCCACTGCCCGGTAGCTGTGGTTCGCTAGACATCGGCGCCCCGGGGCCGGTCACACCCCGGTCGTACACTGGGGCCGGATGCCGACACCCGACACTGACCCTCAGCAGGGGAGCCCGTTCCTCGACGGACTCAACCCCGACCAATTCGATGCCGTCGTTCATCCGGGCGGACCGTTGTTGGTGGTGGCCGGTGCGGGTTCGGGCAAAACACGGGTGCTGACTCACCGCGTCGCCCACTTGATCCATACGGGGGTACACCCGTCGCGAATCCTTGCAATCACGTTCACGAATAAGGCGGCGAACGAGATGCGCGAACGTGTTGCTCTGCTGGTCGGCCCGGTGGTGAAGTCGATGTGGGTCAGCACCTTCCACTCGGCGTGCGTCCGGATCCTCAGAGTCCACGCCGAACGCATCGGTCTCCCTCGGACTTTCTCTATCTACGATCAGGCTGACGCAGTGAGGCTCACGGGCTACGTGATCCGTGATCTCGGACTCGATGCGAAGCGGTTCAACTCACGAGCGGTGCACGGTCACATCTCGCTCTGGAAGAACGAACTCGTCGATCCAGCCACCGCCGTCGCCACGGCCGACGACATCTTCGCTCGCAAACACGCCGAGATCTACGGCGAATACCAGGCGCGACTTGAGCGATCGGGCTCCACCGACTTCGACGACCTGCTCGCTCACACGGTTCGCCTCTTGCGCGAATGTCCCGATGTGCTCTCGTCATATCGCGAGCGATTCGAGCACCTTCTCGTCGACGAATATCAGGACACCAACATGGCGCAGAATGAGATCGTTCTCGCTCTCGCCGGCGCAGACGACCCGATGGCGCCGCACAACGTTTGTGTTGTGGGCGACAGTGACCAGAGCGTCTATCGGTTTCGGGGAGCGGATCTGCGCAACATCATCCAGTTCGAGGACGCATTCGACGACGTCACCACCATTGTTCTCGATCAGAACTACCGGTCGACCCAGACCATTCTCGACGCCGCCAATGCGGTGATCGTGAACAACGCCGGCCGCCAACCGAAACACCTCTGGACCGATACCGGCGGCGGTGAACGCATCGTTCGATACCACGCCGACAACGAGGGCGATGAGGCGACGTGGGTGGCGTCGACCATCTCTCAGTCCACCCGTGAATCAGGTGCCATGTGGAGCGACACAGCAGTGCTCTACCGAACAAATGCGCAGAGCCGCGTTATCGAAGAGGCGTTCATGCGTCTAGGGGTGCCATATCAGGTGATTGGTGGAACCCGCTTCTACGACCGGCGCGAGGTCAAAGACGCGATGGCATACCTGCGCGCGGTGGTCAACCCGGCCGACGAGGTGAGCGTGAAGCGGGTTCTCAACGTGCCGAAGCGGGGAATTGGCGATGCGAGTATCGCGCGCCTCGACGATTTCGCTGCTGGTGAAGGCATCACATTTCTCGAGTCGGCTCGGCGAGCATCTGACGCGGGCGTATCGGGGCGTGCTGCTCGGGGAATCGAGCAGTTCTGCACCGTCATCGACACGGCGCGCGAGGCTCTGGGCGACATCGCGTCCGACTCAGATGGACTCACCCCCAGCGAGCTGCTGCAACTCCTGCTTGAGTCCTCTGGGTACCTCGGTGAACTCGAGTCTGAGGACACGGTCGAGGCGCACGGACGAATCGAGAACTTGGGCGAGTTGGTGAGCTCCGCTCGCGAATTCACCCGCCTCGATGAATTCCTTGAGCAAGTCGCGTTAGTCGCAGACACCGATGACCTCGATGACGACGACCGTTGTGTGCTCATGACCCTGCATTCGGCGAAGGGGCTCGAATTCCCGACGGTGTTCCTCGTCGGTGTCGAGGAGGGAATCTTCCCCCATCATCGAGCACTGAGTGATCCCAATGAGATGGAGGAGGAGCGCCGACTCGCCTACGTCGGGATCACCCGGGCCATGGACCGACTGTTCATTTCCCATTCGTGGAGCCGAATGATCTTCGGAACGACGCAGTACAACCCGCCATCACGGTTCCTCGATGAGATACCGAGCGAGCTCGTCGAGGTTCGAGGCGACCCCCTCGGCGGATCGCAATCCGGTCGAAGTTTCGGGGGCGACCGGTGGGCGAGCCCGCCGCCGTATCGCCGCCGGGGTGTCGATGCGCGTAGCGATGATGCCCACCGCGAACGAGTGGTCGACTCGGCCATGCAGGGCGCCGGGGGCCCGAAGAAGTCTGGCGCCGCAGACATCGGGCTTCGAATCGGTGACGACGTCACGCACCCCGCCTTTGGCGAAGGTGTCGTAATCGATCTCAGCGGTGACGGTGATCGAGCAGAGGCGACGGTCAACTTTGCTGGCGTCGGTACCAAGCATCTCGCCCTTGCCTTCGCGCCGCTCACCCGTCGATCTGGTTGAATACGTGGTGATGAAGGCCGCACTGCTCGTCGAAAGTCTCACCGGAAATACGTGGCGCGCCGCTGAGTTGATCGGCGCCGGGTTGCAGTCTGAAGGTTGGGAGATAACCGGACTGTCCCGGGTCCGTCGTCCTGACCTGGCGAGTGTCCAACAGGCCGACATGGTCATCATCGGCACGTGGACCCATGGACTCTTCCTCGTTGGTCAGGCCCCGTGGGCTGCGGCCGAGATCGCGAACATGCCGGTGATGCGAGAGAAGCAAGCTGCGTGCTTCCTGACCTATGCACTCGATGCCGGGCGGAGCCTCGATCGGTTGTCGACAGCGGTCACCCAAACTGGTGCCGATGTGGTCGGCGGACTTCAGATCAAGCGGAATCGACTGGCCGAACATTCCGAGGCCTTCGTCGAACGACTTCTCGGCGCTGTTGATCGGGTCTGATCAGCCGCTGATTCCCCGCAGGTCGATCTCGAGGAGGCTCGAATCGATCACCACTGGCCGCACTCCTTCGAGCGGTGGCTGAAGTTCTTCCACGGCGATGACCCGACCGTCGCAATCCGTGAAGTTCCGTGTGCCCACCACTTGGGACACCGTGCAGTCAGACCCCCGATCGGCGGGGTACGCCCAGTAGACCCGCCACCCATTCGCCGGATCGTCTCCAGAGTGATCGACGACGATCGACCGCTCCCCGACGGGGGTACCGAGTTCAGCGAACAGCAGTGGTCCTTCGGCGGCAACGAGGGGCGACAGATAGTCGACCTGCCCGACGGGGAAGGTGTCGGGCGCTAGGCGCTCCGAGGTGTCGACATTTCCAGACGAGATGTAGGCCGCCATTGCCCACGTGAAGCCGGCAAGTAACCCAAGAACGACGATTCCAGCGACAACTGGGACAACGGCGCGCGCTGCCGGAGACCTGAGTTCGGGGACTCGCATGTACCCAGTCTGCCCCTGCGGGTTGGTGCTCGCACCCGTGTGGGTAATAGGGTCCTTCATTCGTGAAGCGTCCGTACCGTGTCGTCGTGGCAAAGCCCGGACTCGATGGGCATGACCGCGGGGCCAAGACAATCACCCGGGCCTTGCGCGACCACGGGTTCGAAGTCATCTACACCGGCCTCCATCAGACTCCCGAACAGATCGCTGAGACCGTTCTGCAAGAAGACGCCGACGCTGTCGGGCTGTCGCTGCTCTCTGGAGCACATCTGACATTGTTCCCACGGGTCATGGCCGAACTCGTTGATCGAGGACTCGGCGATGTGCTCGTGTTCGGCGGCGGCGTAATTCCCGATGCTGACGCCCGAGCGTTGCGCGAACAGGGCGTCGCACACATCTTCCAACCCGGTGCCTCGCTTCGCGGGATCAGCACCTGGCTCGAACAGACACTCGACGAACGAGAGGACTGACACAGTGGACCTATTCGAATATCAGGGCAAGCAGTACTTCGCCCGATTCGGAATTCCGGTGAGCCCGGGCGACAAGGCAGACACGGTCGACGAGGCCGTCGCTGCTGCCGAGGCTGCGGGATATCCCGTCGTCGTGAAGGCTCAGGTTCAGGTCGGAGGCCGTGGCAAGGCCGGGGGAATCAAACTCGCCGATAACGCCGACGAGGTCCGAACCCACGCTGGCAACATCCTCGGAATGGACATCAAGGGTCACGTCGTCCACCGTGTGTGGGTCGAGCACGCCTCGGATATCGAGGAGGAGTACTACGCGAGCTTCACTCTCGATCGCGCGGCGAAGAAGCATCTGCTGATGCTCTCCGCCCAAGGTGGCGTCGAGATCGAAGCCGTTGCCGAGAGCGACCCTGATGCGATCGTCAAGTTGCACATCGACCCGACGGTCGGCCTTGATGCGGTCACCGCCCGGCAAGCTGCCGCCGATGCCAAGATCCCCGAGAAGGCGCTCGACGGCACCGCCGACATCCTGGTCAAGCTGTACGGCTGCTTCACCGAGGGTGACTGCGACCTGGCGGAGATCAACCCGCTCATCCTGAAGCCGAGCGGCGAGGTTCATGCCCTTGATGCCAAGGTCACGCTCGATGGGAACGCCGTGTTCCGCCATCCCGAATGGGCCGAATACGCCGACACCGAGATTCTCGATGAACGTGAGCGCCTTGCCAAGACCCACGACCTCCAGTACATCGGTCTCGACGGCACTGTGGGGATCATCGCCAACGGAGCCGGACTAGCCATGTCGACACTCGACGTCGTCAACCAGGTCGGTGGCTCGGCGGCGAACTTCCTCGATATCGGGGGCGGCGCCAACGCAGACGTGATGGCAGCGGCACTCGAAGTGATCAACTTCGATCAGAACGTCAGGTCGATCTTCATCAACATCTTCGGCGGAATCACCCGTGGCGAGGAAGTTGCCAAGGGAATCGTCGAGGCGATGAGCCGAGTCGACCTGCGAGCTCCGATCGTGATCCGACTCGACGGAACCAACGCCGAGGAGGGCCGTCAGATCCTCGCCGATGCTGGGATTCCCGAGTCGAAACTTCGCTCCGAGCCGACCATGCTCGCTGCTGCCCGTTCCGCCGTCGCCCTCGCCCAGAACTGAGAGGTCATCATGTCGATCTTCGTCAATGAGAACACCAAGGTCATCGTCCAAGGCCTCACCGGGGGACAAGGTAAGTACCACGGTCTGCGCAACCGCGCTTATGGAACCAACGTCGTCGGTGGCGTCACCCCGGGTAAGGGTGGGCAAGAGGTCGAAGGAATTCCGATCTTCGACACGGTGGCTGATGCAGTCGCTGCCACCGGCGCTGATGCTTCGTTCGTCGCCGTGCCACCAAAGGCAGCATCCGCTGCGATCCTCGAGGCTGCAGCCGCTGGGGTCGCCTTTGTGGTCTGCATTACCGAGGGCATCCCGGCCCAGGATGAGGCGAGGGTGTTCAACACCCTGCTCCGCGAGTATCCGGGCACCCGCCTCCTCGGCCCGAACTGCCCGGGAATCATCAGTCCGGGAAAGTGCAACATCGGCATCACTGCCGGAGAGATCGCTCTCCCGCCGACTGCCGAGGGGCCGAACGTGGGCATCGTCAGCCGCTCAGGAACCCGGACCTATCAGGCGCTCTACGAACTGAAGCAGAAGGGCATCGGTGTATCAACCTGTGTGGGCATTGGTGGTGACCCGGTTCCGGGGACCAACTTCATCGACTGCCTCAGCCAATTTGAGGCGGACTCCGACACCCACGCGATCATCATGATCGGCGAGATCGGTGGTTCCGCTGAAGAAGAGGCTGCCGAGTACATCAGAACACACGTGTCCAAGCCCATGAGTGCTTACATCGCTGGGGTGACCGCACCTGCTGGAAAGAAGATGGGCCACGCGGGGGCAATCGTTTCTGGTGGCAAGGGAACCGCTCAGGGCAAGATGGATGCTCTCGCCGACGCCGGAGTCAAGGTCGGGCTGAATCCGACCGAGGCCGGCGAGTTGATGGCTCAGATCGTCGCCGGTCTTCGCTGACGTGCCCACAGCGCTCCTCTCTGTCTTCGACAAGACCGGGGTCGCGGAGCTAGCCGCTGGGCTCGATCGGCTCGGATGGCGAATCATTTCGTCAGGTGGCACAGCCACAGCAATTGCTGCTGCTGGTGTCCCTGTTACCGATGTTGCTGATCTCACGGGAACGCCGGCCATTCTTGGGCATCGTGTAGTCACGCTGCACCCCAAGATTCATGGTGGAATTCTCGGCGACCCAACCAACCCTGAGCACCTGGCCGATATGGCCGCGTACGGAATCGAGCCGATCGATCTCGTGGTTGTCAACCTGTACCCCTTCTCGAGTGATCCAGGTATCGAACTGATCGACATCGGCGGACCGGCCATGGTCCGAGCGGCAGCGAAAAACCACGCACACGTCGGTGTGATCGTCGACCCGTCCGCGTATGCAGATGTGCTGGCAGAGATCCGGGAAAACGGAGAGATCAGCTCGGGCACTCGCCGTCGGCTGGCCCGGAGCGCATTTGCGCATACCGCTGCGTATGACGCAGCAATCGTCGGATGGATGGATGACATCGACCCCAGCCCAGAGGTGTTACCACCAACGCTGCATCTGGCTCTCGAGCGTGCTGAGATTCTTCGATACGGCGAGAATCCTCATCAGCAGGGGGCCCGTTACCGCTCCATGAATCCAATCGGAGGCGATGGATGGTGGGATGGGGTCACCCAACACGGCGGTAAGGCACTGAGTTACCTAAATCTTTACGACACCGAGTCGGCGTGGCGGCTGGTGAACCGGTTCACCGACCCTGCCTGTGTGGTGGTGAAACATGCCAACCCCTGCGGTGTCGCGATCGCTGGAGAAATCACCGACGCCTATGTCAGGGCGAACGCCTGCGACCCGGTGAGTGCCTTTGGTGGCATCGTCGCGGTGAATCGGGAGGTAACTCTGGCGATGGCTGAGGCGCTGGCTCCGGTCTTCACCGAAGTGGTCGTTGCCCCTGGGTACGAGGAGGGTGCCATCGAGCTCCTCACGGCGAAGGCAAATCTGCGAGTTCTCACCGCAGCCGTGCCCACCGAGCGCACCCTAGATGTGAGACCACTCAGTGGTGGTCTGCTGGTGCAGCAACCCGATCCGGTACCGCTCGATCGCACCAACTGGAGAGTCGTGACGGCTACTCAACCAACGAGTGAACAGTGGGACGATCTTGAATTCGCTTGGACGGTCTGTGCGGCGGTCTCATCCAATGCCATCGTCTATGCGAAGGATCGGCAGGCATGTGGGATCGGAGCGGGGCAGCAGAATCGACTCGACTCGGCGCGGATTGCTGCTGAGCGGTCGGCGGGGCGCGCCGTCGGAGGAGTCTGCGCGAGCGATGCCTTCTTCCCATTCCGCGACGGGCTCGATGCTGCTGCGACGGCCGGGATCAAGGCCGTCATTCAGCCTGGTGGCAGTGTTCGTGACGCCGAGGTGATCGAGGCTGCCGATCAGGCCGGCATCGCCATGGTCTTCACCGGAACTCGTCACTTCCGACACTGACCTCGTGATGACCGTCCGGGCGAGTCGATCCCGGGCGATACTGGGGGGCCATGTCCGACACCGCCTCCCGCACGGTTAGCACGCCGACCCTGTCGAGCGTTCCATACCTGTCTGGCCTCGATGGCCTGCGGGCCTTCGCCGTCGTTGCGGTGATGATTTATCACGCAGACGCGAGTTGGCTCCCTGGCGGTTTCCTCGGGGTCGAGGTGTTCTTCGTGCTGAGTGGTTATCTCATCACGTTGCTCCTGATGGCGGAGACGGAGCAACACGGTCGAGTGGCGCTCAGGGCGTTCTGGGTGCGTCGTGCACGCCGACTCCTACCGGCACTCTTCGCTCTGCTGACTGCTGTCACGGTCTACACAGCGTTATTCAGGTCGGACTATTTGGGTCGACTTCGCGGAGACGTCGTCGCCGGGGTGCTGTACGTATCGAACTGGTTCCAGTTGTGGGTTGGAGCGGGCTATGCATCAGGCGGAGACTTCGCCCCGCTGCGACACCTGTGGAGCCTTGCGGTGGAGGAGCAGTTCTACCTGATCTGGCCGCTGGTGATGGTTCTGCTGTTGCGGCGAGGAACACGCCAACTCGGTCGAACCGCCGCTGGCCTCGGTGCGGCCGCTGTGGTGGTTGTTCTTCTCACGTCGCTGTTACATCATTCTGGACCCATCGGTGAATGTGAGGTCACGCCGGACGCCTTCTGGAGGTTTGGCGGCAGGTGCATCTCTATCGCCGACAGCCTGTATCTCTCGACGATCACCCGCTCATCAGGGTTGCTCCTCGGCGCTGCATTCGCGATGTTGTGGCGACCGGTTGCGGTGATGAGGTCGCCTCTTCGGCGACGACCGGTGATCCTTGATGCGGTCGGCGCCGTCGGTGTTCTCGTGCTCGTCGTGCTGGTCAACGGGCTTCACTTCATCTCTGCTGATCCCGATGGGGGCGGGACTGTCGCTGACGGTCGTCTGATGCGGGGTGGCTTCGCTCTGACGGCGATTGCATCACTTGCGGCGATCGTGCCGCTGGTGCACCGAGGTTCGATGCTCAATCGGTTGCTTTCGATGGGGCCACTCGTGTGGATTGGAACGAGGTCGTACGGGCTCTACCTCTACCACTGGCCGATCTATCAGGTGCTTCGTTCGGTGGCCGGAGTCCCGCTCGGGTTCGGCCGGTTTCTTATAGCGATGGTGCTCACCGGCGTCGTGGCTGAACTGTCGTATCGACACATCGAAATGCCGATACGTCGCGGAGAACCGATCCTGCGGCGACCGACCTCGAATCGCCTCCCGGTTGAGGCACGTCGCGCAACCATTGGACTCACTGCGGTTGCGGCGATGCTGGTGGTCTACTCGGGGGCTCGACTTGCAACGGCTGACCTTCAACTCAACGAGATCGAAGCATCGATTGCTGCTGGCCAACTCGATGTGACATCGGTTGAGGAACTACTCGGCGAAGTGACGACATCAGGATCGGGAGATCTCACCGATGCGACAACTGACTCGGGAAGCCCGGTGGATGGCGCCACCACTGACAGCGTTGCCATCGCAGCCCAGCGAGAACCCGTTGAGTTCCTTGCAATCGGCGACTCGGTCATGCTCGGAGCGACTGGGGTACTGCGCGAACGGGGGTACGTGGTCAATGCCGAGCAGAATCGCCAACTCTCAGGAACCCTTGACTTCTTGAGGCAACTCCGAGACCTCGGGACCTTCGGTGATGTCGTGGTCGTGCACCTCGGTACCAATGGGCCAATCGGTTCGGCCAATCTGATCGAGTTCCTCGACATTGTGCGGGATGTGCCGATGGTGGTGATGCTCAATGTGCGAGGAGATGTCGATTGGCGTGACTCAAACAACGAGGCGCTGGCGGCGGTCGACGGCCCCGACGACAACCTGATCGTCATCGACTGGCTGACAGAGTCCGAGAACTGTTCTGGATCGTGTTTCGCCTCGGACGGGATCCACCTCTCAGCCGACGGGCAGGTGTTCTATGCCGACACCATCCGCAATGTGACCGGGCGCTGAGGCCAACTGAATCGCTGGTTGGTCCTCCCGGGGGTGTGGGGCGTACGCTTGGAAACATGACAACCCCAGTTCGCGTCGCAGTCACCGGTGCCGCCGGTCAGATCGGCTACTCACTCCTGTTCCGCATCGCTTCCGGGTCGATGCTCGGCCCCGACACCCCCGTTGCGCTTCAGCTTCTCGAGATCACCCCGGCGCTTGGCGCCCTCGAAGGAGTTCGAATGGAACTCGACGATTCGGCGTTCCCGCTGCTGTCTGAGATCACCTGCACCGACGACGCTGACGTCGCCTTTGGCGATGCCGACGTTGCTCTCCTTGTCGGAGCAATGCCGCGCAAGGCCGGGATGGAGCGGTCTGACCTGCTCTCCGCGAATGGTGGCATCTTCAAGCCACAGGGGGAGGCGCTCTCGCGGTCGGCCAAGCGCGACGTGAAGGTCCTCGTGGTTGGAAACCCCGCAAACACCAATGCGCTGATCGCCCAACAGAATGCCCCAGAACTCGACCCGGGTCGCTTTACTGCGATGACCCGACTTGACCACAACCGCGCGGTCACGCAGATCGCTCAGAGGCTCGGATCGACGGTCAACGATGTCAAAAAGATGACCATCTGGGGGAACCACTCGACGACCCAATACCCCGATCTGTTTCACTGCGAGGTCGCAGGACGCAACGCCTACGAGGCGGTAGCCGATCACAACTGGGTTGATCAGACCTTCATCCCGACCGTAGCCAAGCGTGGCGCTGCAATCATTGAAGCTCGAGGTGCATCTTCGGCAGCCTCAGCAGCAAACGCCGCTGTCGACCACATCCGCTCGTGGTCTCTCGGGACTTCTCCCGGTGACTGGGTGTCGATGTCGGTGCCATCCGATGGCTCATATGGGGTTCCCGAGGGAATCATCTCCTCATTCCCCTGCACCTGCGAGAACGGCGAGTACTCGATTGTTCAGGGCCTTGAAATCGACGACTACAGCCGAGGCAAGATCGATGCTTCAACCGGCGAACTCGCTGAGGAGCGAGATGCCGTGCGCGAACTCGGTCTGATCTGACTTCGTCGAGTTCTACGAAATCGCCACTCGGCACGCGAGGCGCATCATTGCGTCAACGCCCGCCTTGAGTTCCTCATCGGAGATGCGGACTGCTGTGCCATCGTCACCGAGGACATCGGAGACGGTCATCATCGCGAGTGCTTCAAGGCCATGAACTGCGGCAACCGTGTACATCATTGCGGCTTCCATTTCGACACCGATATGCCCGGTCCGCTTCCATGCAGCGAAGGTTGTTGGGTCAGGGTCGTAGAACAGGCCGCTTGTCACGATCGGCCCGACGTGCACCCGCGCTCCATCCTCTCGAGACAGTGAGGCAGCGGTCTCGGCCAGCGAGAACGTCGCTGACGGAGCAAACCCAGACATCTGGGCGTAGCGCACTGGGGTTGAGTCATCGCAGCTGGCAGCGACGGCGATCACCGTGTCGCCCATCTGCATGCCTTCGCCGAGGCCGCCGCACGTTCCGACTCGAACCAGTCGTCGAACTCCGAGTTGAACGAGCTCCTCAAAGACGATTCCCGATGAGGGGCAGCCCATTCCTGTTGTCTGCACGCTGATGGGCAGCCCATCGAAGGTGCCCGTGTAGCCGAGCATCCCGCGTTCGGAGTTCACAAGCCGGGCCCCCGGATCGAAGAACGTCTCGGCGATATGGGTGGCTCGGTTCGGGTCCCCAGGGCAGAGGACTGCTGGGGCGTAATCGCCTGGTTCGGCGCGCAGATGAATAGGCATGGCCCGATCGTAGGTGGGGCGACCGGCCGGCGAGAAGGGTGCTAGCTGCGCGAGTAGCGCGTGCGACTGCGAACCGAGGCAAAAATGCCGTCTAGGGCTGCGAAGACCTCGTGGGCCCCCATCAGCGACTCTCGGTCACCGAAGAGCAGAATACGGCCGGTGACAAACGCCTCTTGGGCATTGAGTTCGCCGGTGGCGACCGCAACAGCGGTGAGCCAATCCTGCTGCATCTTCACGTGTTCAGGTTCGGCCCCGCCGGCCCCAAAGGCGGCATGACCATCGCCGACCTGAAGGTGATAGGTCACGTCGCCCTCTGGGGTGTCTGTTACCACCTGGGTCACCCCGATCTGATGCCGCCGGGACAGCTCTCTCATGGTCTCGGACTCGCTGACCTCGCGACTCAACTCCCTGATCCACGCCAGAGATAGGTAGTCGATCAGCGGCTCTGTTGAAGGATGGTCACTGCTCACAGGGCACCTAGTCTGCCGGTGATGTCCGCTGTTGCGGCCGATGAGGCCCCTCGACCGAACTGCATCGACGAGTGGGGTTTCGCTCTCGTTGATCCAACCGGAGCTATCGGTCTCGTCACCGGGCATCGTCTCAATCGCGGGTCAGGTCATGTGGGCTATTGGTGGTGTCTGGTTCGAGGCGACGCTCCATTGCTTCACGTCGTCGACTGGGAAGTGCCGGCACGTGACCAGTTCGGGCTGGCTAAGGGAGAACAACTCTGGGCCGAGATCATCTGCGAGGATCCGCTCTCCCAATGGACGATCGGCAACGAGACTGTTGCCGTCGCCCTCGACAATCCCGAGGATGCCACCGGTCGAGCCCATGGTGACCCGACCCCGGTTGCCTGCGACCTGGAGTGGTATTCGGCAGGGCAGCAGCCGCTCGGGATCGATTCGGGCTTCGTTCAGGACGGCGTCGTGCACGGAGTAATCGAGGTAGCTCAGCACCCGCCCATTGCCGTTGAGGAGTGGTCGTGCAGTCGCTGGAGACGCTGGTGGCCAACGACGTTGGTACCGGGCTGGGCTGCCGATCCGCCACCACTGTCCACGGTGACTGCTCACACCGGTCGTCGCGCCCCGGTGGTGGGAGCCGACGGCTCGGTGGTCGACTTCGTACTCGTACCGTCGGGGTGGGCGCTGCGGCGTCGGTTCAGCGCCGACGACGCCTTGAGAAGAAGATGAGGCCGACCACGATCACCAACCCGATGAACGGACTCAACGCTGCGAGCAGGTAGACCAGTCGTGTTCCAATAGACACGAACGCTGACCATCCATCGGTGAAACCATCAATGAGGCCCGGGTCGGGTTCGGGGGCGGAGCCTGGGTGGTACACGTCGATGCTGATCGTGGCGAGCTCAACCAGATCAGCGAGCGATGTCTGCTGGGCGACCATCACCTCGAGATCAGTCTGACGCTGGTTGAGTTCACGTTCGAGCATGACGACGTCGGCAAGGTCCGTTGCATCGACCATCAGTCGACGAATCGCCTCCACCGACTCGCGCTGGTTCTCGATACGAACGTCAAGCTCAACTACTTGATCGGTCACATCAGCCGTGGAGCGGGAGACCGATGTGACGGTTGCACCCGTTTCGGGCTTATCCAGCCCCCCGACAAAACTCTCGAGGCGATCAGGTGGGATTCTGACGACCATGTTCGCCCACCCCTCAGAGGATGCGGCGTCGTATCGGCCGACATCACTTGAGGTGATCATGCCTCCGGCAGCGGCGACGGCACCCTCGATGACGGCGACGGTGCGGGCCACGTCAGCACTCTCGAGTCCGATTCCCATCGAGATGATCAGATCTCGCTCACCAGTCGGCATCCCGGTTGCTGCCACGGCATTGTCGTAGGCATAAACGTCTTCAGCCGCCGACTTCTCAGGTGCGATCAGGCTGTTCGATCCTGTCGAGGAGTCGGCGCTGTCGTCGGCACCACCGCATGCCGCAAGGACGGTGGTTGCTGCCATAAGCAGCGCGACGGAGATCGATGGTCGATGCTTCATAACCAATTAGACGAGTCCCATCAGCCGGTGGTTCCCCATGCCACGCTGTGGGTATGAATCCAGGTGGGCAGCGGGACATCCTCGAGGAGTACGCCAAGCAACGTCGAGGGCCGGTCTATCCATCGGTCGAGACCGAGATCGGGCTGGTAGTCGAGGATCGGTCGAGTGGATTCGTTGGTGACATCGTCCGATGGTCTGCCGAAGGTGTCACCTTGCGAGACCGAAGGCAGCATGTACGTCACTTCGGTTGGAAGCCTGGTGGATTTCTTCTTGAGGGTCGACCGGTGACGTTGGTGCGTCCACAGGCGACCCCATCTGCGACACAACGGATCTCTGCAGCCGGGGCGGTCTTAGCTGATGGGACAGGTCGAGCTCGGGTCGCTCAGCCGCACCGAATATGGGTAGAGGGCGTTCACGACGCTGAACTGATCGAGCATGTGTGGGGTGACGAACTCCGCGAGATGGGCGTAGTGGTCGAGCCGCTACACGGAGCTGACGATCTTGCGTCAGTTGTTCGCGACTTTGCACCGAACGTCGGACGCCGGCTCGGGGTCCTTCTCGATCACCTCGTGCCCGGATCAAAGGAGAGCCGAATCGCTGCCGGGGTCAGCGACCCGAATGTGCTGATAACGGGCCATCGGTTCGTCGATGTGTGGGCAGGGATCCGACCCCGGGTGATCGGACTTGAGGCGTGGCCTGAGGTGCCGATGGGGCAGCCGTGGAAAGAGGGCTTGTGTGCTGCGATCGGTGTTCCATTCGAGGGTTTCTGGCCGCGACTACGAAACGCCGTATCAACATTCGCTGATCTTGAGCCCGAACTGGTTGGAGCGGTTGAGCAGTTGATCGACTTCATCGCTGAGACGCCCGACTGATCCCGAACGCGACGGTGCCCGGTCGGCATCGCCAACCGGGCACCAGTACGAACGCGAGGGTTATCAGACGAAGGCGCTGGCGAAGACCAATGCGACGATCGTCATCACCTTGATGAGGATGTTCATCGCCGGTCCCGAGGTGTCCTTGAACGGATCCCCGACCGTGTCGCCAACGACCGCTGCCTTGTGGGCGTCAGATCCCTTGCCGCCATGGTTGCCTGCCTCGATGTACTTCTTGGCGTTGTCCCATGCACCACCAGCGTTTGCCATGTAGATGGCGATCGCGAATCCGCTGACGAGCACGCCAGCAAGCATCGCGCCAAGGGCATTCACCGAGATGAAGCCGGTTACGAGTGGCACGACCACGGCAAGTGCGCCAGGGATGATCATTTCGCGCAGCGATGCCTCTGTCGAGATGGCCACGCACCGAGCGGAGTCGGGGACAGCATCCTCCCGTCCTTCGCGCAGGCCCGGGATCTCGCGGAACTGGCGTCGCACTTCCTCGATCATCTTGTTGGCCGCTCGGCCAACGGCGTCGATGGTGAGGGCGGCGAACAGGAAGGGCAGTCCGGCACCGAGGAAGAGACCGACGAACGCATCCACCTCACCGATGTTGAGATCGAGCGTTCCGCCTGCCGCCTCGACGGCGTATTGGAAGCTCTTGAACAGCGCGAGGGCCGTGAGGGCTGCAGATCCGACGGCGAAGCCCTTAGCGATCGCAGCGGTGGTGTTGCCAAGTGAGTCGAGTGCATCGGTCACCTTGCGAACCGATGGATCGAGGTGTGCCATTTCGGCGATACCGCCGGCGTTGTCTGAAATCGGGCCGTAGGCATCGACTGAGACCACGACTCCGGTCGTCGCCAACATGCCGATAGCGGCGACGGCGATGCCGTAGATGCCACCGGGGATTTCGCTCTCGCCAAAGGACTGGTCCCCGCCCCACCAGGCCACGAGCACGCCGATGAGAATGAGGATCACGGATGCGGCCACCGACACCATGCCGGTGGAGATTCCTGACAGGACCGTCGTCGCTGGACCGGTCTCAGACTGGGTGGCGATCTTCTTCACGGGGCCGTATGCGTCTGAGGTGTAGTACTCGGCGGTCTTGCCGAGGGCCCAGCCGATGATGAGGCCACCGATAACCGAGGCGGCGATGCCCCAGGGCTTATCGACGTCGAAGATGAGGTAGGCAGCGCCAACCGTTGCGATGATGGTCAACCCCATGGCGACATTGGTTCCCATGTGGAGCGCCCGAGACAAGGCGTGACTGTCGGTTGAGTCGCCCGCCCTCACGAAGAACGATCCGATGATCGATGCGATCATGCCAACGAAGGCGATGGCGATCGGGAACATCAGATACGAGACGAAGCCACTCTGATCACCCTTGATGCCCGCAGCGGTGAGGCCGCCGGCACCAGCGAAGGCGATCAGCGAGATCGGAGCAATGATCGACCCGGCGTACGACTCGAACAGGTCAGCGCCCATACCGGCGACATCGCCGACGTTGTCGCCCACGTTGTCAGCGATCGTGGCTGGGTTGCGCGGGTCGTCCTCGGGGATTCCTGCCTCGACCTTGCCAACGAGGTCGGCGCCCACATCAGCAGCCTTGGTGTAGATGCCCCCACCGACACGGGAGAAGAGAGCGATCGATGAAGCGCCGAGTCCGAACGCGGTGACGATCTCGAAAGCCTGATCGACTTCTAGCCACACGACGAAGAGCAGGTAGGTGAACATCAAGCCGAGCAGGGCCAGTCCAGCGACGGTGAATCCCATCACGGCACCGCCGCGGAAGGCGACGGGGAGGGCCTTGCCCGGCCCTGACTTGGCGGCTTCGGCTGTGCGGGCATTGGCCATGGTCGCCACGGTCATGCCGACGAATCCGGCTCCAGCGGACAACACTGCGCCGAGCACGTATGACACAGCGGCGAGTGGAGCGATCACGATGGCCAGCACGATTGCCAGCGCAACGACGAAGATTGCGACCCAGGAG
This sequence comes from Ilumatobacteraceae bacterium, assembly GCA_040263235.1. Classification (GTDB taxonomy): domain Bacteria; phylum Actinomycetota; class Acidimicrobiia; order Acidimicrobiales; family Ilumatobacteraceae; genus Casp-actino5. The sequence goes on along the minus strand of JBDQKN010000008.1, from coordinate 2,192 downwards.
TACTCCTTGTAGAGGAAGGCCTTGGCGCCCTTCTGGATCTCGTTCATGAGGAAGATCATTCGGGCATCGCCCGGCGGCGCAGCCTCAACGGCTTTATAGAAGTACGCCGCAAGTGCGAGAGCGGCGAGTGCCGATGCCGCGGCGAGGTAGGGGATCATGTCCACGGTTTGTAAGCCTCCTGTGGGCTGGGCAGGCCGGGCCACGGTGGCCGGCAGCAATCGGTTAGTTAATGATGCTAGGCGGAGACCCCTGTCACCAACCCGGATGCAGTGGTTGGCGGGGAACTGTCAACTCTTCCATAGGCAGTTGTGCGCTGAGCCAGTCGCCTGCCGAGTGGCTGGACGAGATCGCTAAAGGCTTCAGAAGTCATCCCTTGGCCATGGGCAGCCCCTGCAGCGCGGGAGATATTTTCGTCCATCAAGGTGCCGCCGAGGTCGTTGCACCCGGCGTTGAGAAGTTGACGGGCAGCGTCTTGGCCGATCTTCACCCACGAGAGTTGGATGTTGTCGATCAGGCCTCGATATGCGATCCGGGCAACAGCATGAACAAGAAGGGTCTCTCGGAAAGTAGGGCCGCGACGGGCTCGGTGCTGGAGGTAGATGGGTGAGGCCATGTGCACGAATGGAAGTCCGACGAACTCGGTGAACCCACCGGTGACCCGCTGAAGGTCGCGGGTGACTGTCAGATGACGGGCCCACGACTCCGGACTCTCGATCGACCCGAACATCATGGTGACGTTCGAACCCAAACCGACCTCGTGGGCAGCTGCGTGGCAGTCAAGCCATTCGGCGGTGGTGATCTTGTCGGGGCAGAGGACGGCCCTGACATCATCGTCAAGGATCTCGGCGGCGGTTCCCGGAAGTGACGAGAGCCCTGCCTCCTTGAGCCGTCCGAGATAGGTGACGAGGTCTTCTCCGAGTCGGCGAGCACCCTCGGTGACCTCGAGGGCGGTGAAGCCGTGCACATGAAGGCTTGGCGCAGCTTGCTTCACCGCTCGGGTGACATCGATGTAGTAGTCGCCATCGAAGTCAGGGTGGATGCCTCCTTGAAGAGTGACCTCGGTCGCTCCGAGTTCCTCGGCCTCACGCGCTCGTTCGGCGATGTCGTCGAGAGTGAGCAAGTACGGAGTTCCGCGCAGGTTCAGCGACAGTGGACCCTTGGAGAATCCGCAGAACCGACACTTGAACGTGCAGACGTTCGTGTAGTTGATATTCCGGTTGTGCACCCAGGTGATGGTGTCGCCAACGGTGTCGTGTCGGAGTTGGTCTGCAACCTCTGCGATGGCGGCCACCTCTCGGCCGCGAGCCGCAAAGAGCGTGACGATGTCGCTCTGGTCGACATGTTCGCCGGCATGGACCTTGTCGAGCACTCGTCGCACCGGAGCATCTGGCCCGATCATCGTGTCGCCGGGCACCAGCGCCGGAGGCGGGTTCGTCGCGCCGGAGTACCAGGCCGTCGATCGGTGCCCGACGAGCACGACCTCGGCGCCGTCGAGGACAACATCCGCAGCGGTCACCTTCTCCGGCCAGAGTGCGCCCGGGTCATCGCGACCCAAACTCTCTGCGTCGGAGCGATCGAGCACGGCAAAGTGCAGTTCGGGGTGGATCCATCGGTCGGGGTTGCTTGCGAACTCAGGGTGGACGGTAAGCCGCGGGGCAAGGCTGTAGCCCTCGCGTTCGGTGGCGGCTCGCAATGCCTCGAGTTCGGGCCATGGCCGCTCCGGATTGACGTGATCGGCGGTAACCGGAGAGACGCCACCCCAATCATCGATACCTGCCCGGATAAGTGGTGCAAGATCATCTGAGAGGTTGGGGGGAGCCTGGAGATGAATGTCGGGTGGGAGCACTAGGCGTGCGGCTGCGATCGACCAGAGGAACTCATCGGTGGGACAGGGCAGCTCGTCGCGCATGGCGGTGCCGTCCTTGGGAAGGAAGTTCTGAACGATCACCTCTTGGACATGTCCATGCCGGTGGTGGCTCTCGGCAATGGCGCTCAGCGCCAGAAGTCGGTCGGCCCTCGTCTCGCCGATTCCGACGAGGATCCCGGTGGTGAAGGGGATCGCATGTTCTCCGGCGGACTCGAGGGTTGCGAGGCGTCGCTCGGGAGTCTTGTCGGGGGCGCCGCGATGGCACGGCAGGTCATCGCGGAGGGTTTCAACCATCATCCCCTGGCTCGGGGAGACGGTCCTCAAG
>JBDQKN010000007.1:0-19483 GCA_040263235.1 Ilumatobacteraceae bacterium | reverse complement strand
GAAGGGTCCTGCTGACCGAATGATGATCGAGGCTGGCTTTCGGTCTGACGCTGTCGGCGTCGCCGAGTGCTATTCAGCGATCGCCAGCGCACTCATCATCGACACGGTTGATCGCAACCTCGCACCAGAGGTGCTCTCCCACGGTATGGAGCCCGTCGTGACTAACACGATCATGGCCGATCCCAAGGTCGCTGCTTCCCTCGCTCAGATCACCCTTGACGCCGCCCGCCCGTAACTGCTCAGTTCGGCTCGGGAACTCGGCAGTCCTTGAGCGGCCCGTCGGCAACCACCGCTTCACGGCCGATGACGCAATTCTCGATGCGGATACCGTCAGCAACCTGACCCCACAACAGCGAGCCAACGACCTGAGCCCCCTGGGCGCCTCTCGCCCCAGGAAGGAGCACCGAGTCGATGATCTCCGCGTGAGGGCCGACCACCGACCCCGCGCCGCTAACGCTGTTCTCAATTCTCGCCGAGGAATGCACCTGTGCAGTGCCAGAAACCACCCCGCCGTGACCCTCAGAGGCGACGAGGTCGAGATTGGCCGCTAAGTAAAACTCTGGGCGTCCCGTGTCGATCCACGAGTGGTCGGTTGCGAGTCCAGCCAAGGCTCCATCTGCGACGAGTGCGGGGAACGTCTCGCGCTCCACGGACACCCGACGCCCCGAGTCAATCCGGGCGAGCACGGAGTCTTCGAACACATAGGTGCCAGCGTTGATCGTGTTCGACTCGGTCTCGCCAGGACTCGGCTTCTCTACAAATCGCCTCACCCGGCCATCAGATTCAATTTCGACAACACCAAATGCCGAGGGGTCATCGACCGGTGTGAGGTGAATCGACGCTTCAGCGCCAGTGCTGCGATGAAAATCGACCAAGGTTCGAATGGGCAGCGACGTCATGACGTCGCCGTTGGCCACGACGAAGGTGCCCGTGACTCCCGCAGCTTCGGCAGCGAACCGAATCGCCCCAGCGGTATCGAGGGGTTCGGGTTCGACGGCATAGTGCAGCCGAACGGGTCCCTCAATGCCCTCGAGGAGATCGCCGGGGAACGCCTCTCGGAAGACATCTGGTTTGAACCCGAGGGCAAGCACGATGTCGGTAACACCTCCGGCAGCAAGCCGCTCGGCTAAACGCACGATCATTGGCCGATTGGCCACCGGCAGCATTGGCTTGGGAACGTCGTTGGTGAGCGGACGTAGACGCGTTCCGAACCCGCCGACGAGCACCACGGCGTACATGGCGTTCAGCCTTCTGTGGTGGTGGTCGACTCGGTGTCCTCGGCGACCGTTGTCGTGGTCGTCGTCGTTGTTTCCGGAGTCTGCAAATCGACGAGGACGCCCACCGATGGCGGACGGGCCACATCGTCGCCGCGAGGCACGAACGCCACCGCCATCACCATGGCATCGGAGTCGATGAGAATCTCGTCCATCTTGGAGATATATCGATTGCCGTTGCTGCCGTCCTCGGGTGAGTCCCAGACAACGACGGAGAGTTCACCATCGACCTCTTCGCCATCGACTGTGCACGTGCTCTCGCCCTCGGTGAATACAGCGCCGTCGAGTTGATCAGCGGGGAAGGTGAGTGCCTCGTCAGAGATCGCGATCCCAAACGTTTCGAGCACAGCGCCGAGATCGAGGCGAGCATCAACCAATTCGGCGGCATAAGGGTGAACGGTCACGACCTCGTCGCCATAGGCGTAGACGCCCGTGGCCCGGTAGTCAGCATCATCATTCAGGATGCGCCCATCGGTGTCAGGCTCGCCTGGGTACTCAAGCACCTTCCAGTCGCCACAAATGTCGAAACCGATTGCGAGGTCGCGATATTCGCTCACAGGGGTCACCGGATCACCGTCGCCAAAACCGGGAATCGACTGACGTGCGTACGCGATCGAGGCGAGTCCGAGAACCAGAACAAGCGTCACCGCAAGGGGGAACACTCGACCCCCTTGGAATCGAACGGTACGACCCTTTCCCTTGCCAGCGAGCTTCGCTGCCTTCTTGGTCGATGAGGTGCCTGCCACGGGGCGGCAGGTTATCGGGAGGTGGGCCCCGTCAGCCCTCTCTCACCCGCGAAGCACTCGTTCATACTGGGCGCCCACCACAATTGGGGAGGCCTCCCGCTCCACGTATTCGCGGCCTGCAGCGCCCATCGCCGCCCGACTAGCGGGGTTCTCGATGAGCGAATCAACGGCCCCAACCAGAGCAGTCAGATCGTCCGGATCCACCCTCAGGCCCCCACCGGAGGCCGTGAGAAGGACATCGATCGCGCTTCCAGCATCGATTGATGCGACCACCGGCCTCCCACACGCCAAGATCGAATACGTCTTGGATGGGACGCTCACATCGCCCAGCCCGGTTCGAAGCGGCACCAGGTGAACGTCAGCGGAGGCAAGTACCTCGCTCAAACGATCGGCGGGCTGGAAGCCGATCAGGTGAAGATTGGCCAGCTCGGATGCCGCTGACTCGACCGACGCACGGGCCGAACCGTCACCGTTGACAACCACTGTCAGTTTGGGGCGTTGCCGAGCCAAGCCGATCACCAAGTCGAGGGATTGCGAGAATCCGAGATTGCCTGCATACATGACAACCGGACCGTCACCGAGACCGAACTCCTCGCGGTAGCTCGTCATCCGATCACCGGGCACAAGTGCACTGGTGTCAACGAAATTCGGTATCACCACGACCTCGGTGTTTGACGAGTGACGGCCGCGAGCCAATTTGGCGCGAACGTTGTCAGCCAGCCCGTCGCTCAAGGCCGTCACCGCATCGACGCGGCGGTATGTCAGGCGTTCGAGCCATTCCGCGGCTGCGATGATCCGAGGGTTCGTAATCGCCCCCGTTCGCACCGCAGCATCTGGGAACACGTCTTGGATGTTGAACACACATCGCCCGCGGCGGGCTTTCGCGAGCACCCATGCAGTCAGTCCGAGCGTTAAGGGCGGGCTCATCGCTAGCACGGTGTCAACACGCTTGAACCAGCCCCCCGATCGGAATCCAGCAACCAGTGAGATGAGGCTGAAACCGAGGAAGCCGACTGCGCGACGAAGAAGATTCGACCGATCATTTCCCGGAAACGGGTTGAGCCGGGTGACGCTCCCCCATTCGGTGTGCTCGGTTCGACCGAGCGATCCCTCCCACCCGGGGGCGACTGCGTGATCTCGATACCAGGGGAGGGATGTCACCACATGGATCTCATGACCGAGATGCGCCAATTCGGCAACGATCCGTGTCATCACCGTCCCGGTCGGAGCGGTGTCCGGAGCAAAGTGTGGGCAGAGCACAAGGATCCGCATCGCGGACGGGTTTGTTTGATTCATCGGCTACCTCGGTCGATCGCCTCACGGTACGCATCGTGCAACGCCGAACCCGATATCTCGATCGTGAACTCTCGAGCCCGGTCGCGCCCACGAACACTCCACGGTTCAGGGTCGCTGAGTACTAGACGAATCGCATCGACAAGTGCGTCGACATCTCGCTCGACAAGCACACCGGCATCGCCCACCACTTCGGCCAATGCGCCAATCCGACTCGCCACAACCGGGGTACCTGCGGCCATCGCCTCAAGTACCGGCGCGCCGAATCCCTCCTCCTCGCTTGGGACGACAACCAAATCAGATGCTGCAATAAGTGCGTCGCGTTCGAGCGCTGGAACCCGCCCCAGACGAGTCACGCGATCGGCAAGACCGAGACGCTGAACGGCACTCATTACCTCTGATTCGGCGTGGCCCACGCCGCCGATCAGCACCAATCGATCATCTGGTTCTGACCAGCGGGAGAAGGCGTCGATGAGCAACCCATGACCCTTGTGAGGGTGCGTGATCGCGGGGTAGAGCAGCAATCTGCCCTCACCCCCTCCGAGGTGGGTCTGGCGAACACGGGCGATGTCGGCCGGGCCGGCATCGGACGGAGAAACACCATGAGGAACGACGAGGATCCGCTGTCGGTCGACCCCAAATGATTCGGCGACATCGTCAGCCACATGCGCGGTGGGCGTCGTGATTATCGTGGCGGCCCGCACCGAGCGGGGCATCATCTGCTGCAGGTAGGTACGTCGTCCCCTCGAGAAGTACTGGGGGAATCGTCTGTACTGAAGATCATGGACGGTGAGCACGGTCGGCGCGCTGGGCCGGACCACTGGCATCGTGCCGCCACCGTGGTGCACGAGCGATGCAGCCCGGGTGGAGGCGGCGAGCGCTGTGTGCTCGGCCACGATGCGTGGTGCTCTTCGGTCAACGTCAATACCGGCGATCACGAGTTCGTGGCGATGCAGTTCCGGGCGCGACTCAGCGAGGGCCCGACCGAGGTGCACGACTGCACGAATCCCGTCGGGTAGTCCAAGGAGCTGACGTACGAGATACTCCTCGGACCCCCCGACGCGGCCCGCCGCACACCACAGCAGATTGACGTGAATCTGCCCTCGGTTCACGACAGTGCCCTCTGGTAGACCTCGACCATGGCCCGAGCGCTGGCCGACCAGCTGAATTCAGCGGCTCGCCGCAAGCCGGCCGCACTCAGTTCTTCGTTCCGGTCAAGCCCCTCGGCGATCCCGCGGGCGATGTCATCGACATCGAGTGGGTCGACGAGCACTGCTGCCGAACCCGCCACATCCTCAGTCGCTGTTCCGAGACTTGTGACCACCGCCGTTCCCACTGCCATGGCCTCGAGCACCGGCAGCCCGAAGCCTTCCTCCTCACTCGGATAGACGAGGAGATCAGCAGCAGCGAGCAGTGCTGGCAACCGACTGGAATCAACGTGTCCGAGGAATCGGACATCTACCGCCGAGGAGTTCGAGCGGAGCGCTTCGCTCACCCCACCCCATCCATCGGCGCCTGCCACGACGAGGGGTATGGGCTGTTCAAGTCGACTGACTGCATCGATGAGCCGATGAAGGTTTTTGCGGGGCTCAAGAGTCGCCACTGCCAGGATGAAACGGTCGGGAAGCGCCATCGACGCACGCACCACAGCAATATCAGCCTCAGTGATGTCGACGTGATCAACTCCCCAGGGCACGGTCGCAACCCGATCGGGAGCGAATCCGAACTCAATCAGATCGCGACGCACGCTTTCAGAAGGGCAGCAGACGATTGTGGCCTCGTGAGCCTTCTCCACTGCTCTCGTGAGAACTCTGGCTCCATGTCGCGTCAATCGGTCAGGCCGGCGCAGAAACGCAACATCGTGGAGGGTCACGACCTGTGGCTGCCGCGTTGCAGCCGGTATGCCGGCTGTGGCGTGCACCAAGTCGACTGCACCGGTGGCTGCCTCAACGCGCGGCCACCCGAACCGAAGCCACGTCTCGTAAAGCAACGGGCGGGCGATAGGGAGCATGCGAACGGGCCCGGGTGGCACAAAGCCCGCCACCGGAGGCCGTCGATGGCGGCCTGCCACGAAGGTCAGTTCGACGCCGCTGATGTCCATGAGTTCACGAGCGAGCCGCAACGTTGAGACCCCGGTTCCTCCCGGCACCTCATGCCAGAACTGCTCGACCGTGAATGCAACCTGCACGTGACCATCCTGCCCGGTGTCAGCGATCGGCAGTGGTCAATTGCGTCCGAGCAAGCGACCGACTAGGTCGGAGAGCGGCTCGATGTGGTGACGAAGTGGAGGCAGACCTGCCAGGCGCCACACGGCATTATCAAGCACGCTGTTGGCAGGCCGAGGAGCCGGTCGAGGTGGATCCAGATCGCCTGTCGAGATGGGCCGAACCATCTCAGGGTCGCGCCCAGCGAGTTCAACGATCGACCTCACAAAGGAGTACCACGTCACAGCGCCACCATTGGTGAGATGGTGCAACCCAGACCGCCTCTCAACGGCCAATCGGCGAAGGGCCGGTGCCAGGTCTGCGGTGAAGGTAGGACATCCGAGCTGATCATCGACGAACGAGAATGAATCGCGTTCGGCCAACAGTCTCAACACGGTGGCGACCATGTTCGAACCATGTTCGCCGCAGACCCACGAAGTTCGGACGACCGCCGCCTCCGGTCCTGCCTCAACCTCCCCAGCCAACTTCGATCGTCCGTACGCCGATGTCGGCGACGGCACGTCCCATTCGGTGTACGGGCCGTCCTTGGTGCCGTCAAAGACGTAGTCGGTGCTGATCGTGACTAGATGTGCCCCGTTCGCTACAGCGGCCTCTCTCAGCCATCGGACCGAGAGCGCGTTCGACCTCATCGCCTCGTCCGGATCGGACTCACAGGCATCCACGGCGGTCCACGCTGCGCAGTTGATGACTGCAACGGGACGCTCTGCCGAAACCGCTGCATGAACCGACGCCCGGTCCGTGACGTCGAGCCGGTCGCGACCAACGGCGATCACATCGTCGCCAGCGGCCTCACAGCATGCAGCGACGTCCCGGCCCAATTGTCCTGAAGCACCAGTGACGAGTACTCGCATCAGCGTCAGATCACTTCCCGAGTCTGGCCTTCAGTGGTTCCCACCATGCACGGTTGGCTCGGTACCACTCGACGGTCTCGGCAAGCCCTGCCTCGAAGTCACGGGTGAGTTTCCAACCAAGTGCGCTGATCTTGTCGATGTTGACCGAGTAACGGCGGTCATGTCCGAGTCGGTCAGCAACGGGTTCGATGAACGACTCATCACGACCGCAGAGTTCGAGCAACCGGTAGGTGATCTCACGGTTAGTGATTTCGTTGTGAGCGCCGATGTTGTAGATCTCACCGATCTCACCGTGTTCGAGCACCACCTGAACGGCACGGTTGTGATCCTCGACGTGAATCCAGTCGCGAACGTTGCCGCCATCGCCGTAGAGGGGAACCTTGTGCCCGTCGAGCAGGTTGGTGGTGAATAGGGGGATCAGCTTCTCGGGGAATTGATAGGGCCCGTAATTGTTGGAACAACGGGTCACCACCACCGGCAGACCGTAGGTGGTGACGTAGCTGAGTGCGATCAAGTCGCTGCCGGCTTTGGCGGCCGAATACGGGCTTCGCGGGCCGAGGCGATCGGTCTCGATAAATGACCCTTCATCGATCGATCCGTACGTCTCGTCAGTCGAGATGTGCACAAACCGATCCACGCCGGTGCGTCGAGCAACATCGCAGAGCACGTTGGTGCCAAAGACGTTTGTGTGAACGAATGCATACGGGTCTTCGATCGACCGATCGACGTGGCTCTCAGCAGCGAAGTGCACCACGACGTCATGTCCGGGAAGGCTCGCTTCGACAGCCTCACGGTCACAGATATCACCGTGTACAAACCGGCACCGACTGTTTGGGGTGTCGACGAGATCCCGAATGTTCTCCAGGTTGCCGGCATAGGTCAGTTTGTCGAAGACGGTCACCGTGTGGTCGCTGCTTGAGAGCAGCCATCGCACGTAGTTCGATCCAATGAATCCAGCAGCGCCAGTCACGAAATAGTTCATGTGGTCAGTCCTCCCGTGAATCAGGTTCGCATCGGCCAGTAGGGGCGACGTCCTACCGGCAGGTCTGATCGGACTGGATTGGTCTGGTCGCGGTGCGACACGATTGGGGAGTCCACCACCCAGTCAGCACCGATCGCTGGGTCGTCCCATGCGACACCGAGTTCATCGGCAGGGTTGTAGTAGCCGTCGACGAGATAGGTCATGACCACATCGGTGACGGCCGAGAACCCATGGGCGACTCCCGGGGTGATGTACACCCCCCAATGGTTCTCACCCGAGATGTCAAAGCACGCAGTCGCACCGTCGGTCGGGCCACCCTCGCGCAGGTCGTGAAGGACGACCCGAGCCGTTCCAGAGGGCACGTACCAATAGTCGGACTGGTGGAGGTGATAGTGAAGTCCCACCAGCGCACCTGCCTGCTTATTCGAACGATTCGATTGAATCATCTCGCGGGCCCCTGGGATCCATTCGCGTCGGTACGTTTCGATGAATAGACCTCGTTCATCGCCGTGCAGGGTCGGCTGCACGACGTAGACCCCGTCGATGTCGACACCAATGGCATCGACCAGTTTCAATACATCAGGCATCGATCCTCCTCGATCGGTTCAGGTCAGTCACTCGACGTCGATCTGGCAGTGATCGCCGACCATCAGACGCAACGACCTCGGCTTGCGTCTCGTACGAGTCACCTCGGCGAACGACCCGATCAGCGAGTCCTCCAAGCGGGGTATCTCGATCACCGATGAATCATCCATCAGCACTGAGTGCTCGATCTCGCTATGAGCAACGCGGCATCGAGCACCGACAGCTGAGAACGGTCCGATGAATGACTCCTCGATGACTGCGTCGGGCCCGATCGACACCGGGCCCCTGATGGTGGAGTTGATGATTCGCGCTCCGGCAGCGATCTGGACTCTGCCGTCGATGACCGATCCATCATCGACACTGCCTGCGATGTGGGTTTCCATCCGTTCGAGAAGCAGTCGGTTTGCCTCGAGTAGCGGTGTGAGCTTCCCGGTATCGATCCACCAGCCGGTGAGCAGCTCGCAGCGAACTCGTCGACCTTGGTCGACGAGCCACTGGATTGCATCGGTGATCTCCAACTCGCCGCGGGGGGATGGTTCGATCGACGCGACCGCCTCGTGAATGGACGGGTCGAACAGGTACACCCCAACCAGCGCAAGGTCAGACGGCGGAATCTCTGGCTTCTCGACCAACGTCACGACGTCTCCGTCACTGTCGAGCACTGCAATGCCAAAACGATGTGGGTCAGGAACCTGCTTCAACAGAATCTGCGCATCTGGAGGAGTCGCGCCCGCCCTCGCCGCCTCGAACGCCGCAGTGAACGCTCCGAGGTCCTGCTCGAGCAGGTTGTCTCCCAGATACATCACGAAGTCATCGTCACCAAGAAAATCGCGGGCAATCAGCACACAATGGGCAAGACCCAGCGGTTCGTCCTGAGGGATGTACGTGATCGAGGCGCCAAACGTCGAACCGTCACCGAGGGCTTCCATCACCTCGTCGCGGGTGTCGCCGACGATCACACCGATCTCGGTGATCCCCGCAGACACCATCGCCTCAATGCCGTAGAACAGGATTGGCTTGTTGGCAACCGGCACCAATTGTTTGGCACGGGTGTGGGTGATCGGACGGAGCCGCGTACCGGCTCCGCCGGCAAGGATGAGAGCCTTCACGACCGGGAAGGCTACTCGTGGCCGAAAAAAGCGACGTGCCTACCGGCGCCGATGGGTACGTCAGTCCTGAAGTGGCGCAGGACCAACACCGCGGAAGTAGTCGAGTATCTCGCTCGATCCTTCGCCGAGCCTGAGCACTGAGGCATTGCCGACCGTGTCGCCATAGACCGGCAACGAGTACGTGGTGAGGCCTCCGTCGTAGGCCTGTTTGAGCGCTGCCGCCTGGGTGAACGGATCGAGGAACTCGTCGACTCGTACTGATGTCGCAACTGCCTGAATGAGCGCACCCGACGCGAACGGCTGGTCGGTGAGCCGAGCAATCGCTGCATCGGCAGATGCCCTGATGAACTGCTGCTGTCGCTCGGTTCTGCCGATATCAGCGGTTGGATCGGTGCGCCACTGCCCTTCGCGGAATTCCTGATACGAGCGGCTTCTGGCATACGCGAGGCCCTGGAGGCCATCGAGCAAGTTGCACCCTGCAGGTTGGTCAAGTCCTGTCTTCGGATCTCGGGTTGGATGCGGGAAGCAGATCGTTACCCCACCGAGTTCGTTGACGATGTCTCGAAAGCCAACGAAGTTGACCTCGACGTAATGGTCGATCGGGATGCCGAGCGTTTCAGTCACCGTGGCAACAAGGCGATCAGCACCGCCGTTGTAGGCAGCGTTGATGCGGTTACTGCCTCCCGTGCCGGGGATCTCAAGCCACAGATCGCGAGGCAGACTCACCAATGCCGCGCCGCCGTCACGTTCGCGGCGCAGCACCATGATGGTGTCGGCCCGACGCCCCGACACCACTCCCGTATCGCCGATCACCCCGAAATCTGGATCATCGGCGCTGATGCCCTCCCGGGTATCGGATCCAACAAGGAGGTAGTTCTGGGTCAATAAGTCGACAGGCTCGTCGAGGATGTTGCCTTCGGAGTCGATGGGGTTGCCATCGGCATCAACCGCTCCGCCGAGCAGCCCTGACAACCCGTCAACTCGTTCGACTTCGGCAACCCGGGCATCGGTCGCGGACGTGATCCCCCACACGGCCGCAATAGCGACGACACAGGCGATTCCGGCCATCGTTGGTAAGGGGGAACGGGTCAACCACCGAGGCACGGCGTCACGCTAGTGGCGTTGCGTCGCTTGCAGAGGTCACCCATCGCGCAGGTGGATCACATCACCGATAGCCAACTGGTGAGTTACCGCACAGGCGTCGATCACACGGAGTTCCCCGGTGTCGGCCACGCTGATCGCCCGTCCCTCCAGCACACGGTCGTCGGGTAACTCAACCCTCACGCGACGTCCGATCGTGTCGAGGTTCAAGCGGTACTCAGCGAGAACCTCACTGCTGTCAGAGGCGCGTAAGCGATCGATGTGTTTCAACAGTGCCCTGAGCAGGTCCCAACGATCTGGTGCTGCGCCGTCGGGGTCGACGATCCGGCTCGCTCCCTCAGGGGCCCAGCCAAGATTGATCCCGATGCCAACGATCACGCCGGTACCGGGAACAAAGGTGGAGAGCATCCCGGCGATCTTGTGCCATGACCCCTCCTCGTCGATGCTGACGATGTCGTTCGGCCACTTGAGCGTTGCGTCGTAGTCGGCCACATCGCGGGCGGCGCCGACCAGCGACAGGGCAACCACATGCTGAGCGATGTGTGGGTCGATCTGGCACATCAGGATTGAGCACAGAAGGTTTGCCCCAGCCGGAGCATCCCATCGACGATTGAGCCGACCCCGGCCAGCGGTCTGATGATCAGCGACGAGCACTGACCGGTCGGTCGCCGTTTGAGCAACCGCTGCAGCCTGAAGATCGTCGTTGGTGCTCGATGTCGATTCCACTCGCTGCACCCTCCACCCGGGCACGAGGTCGACCACTATCGGTCCAGAAGGATGTCCACCGAGTGCCACCTCGCCTACATTGTCATTCGTGCTCCAGAAGATCCTGATCGCAAACCGTGGCGAGATCGCCGTCCGTGTAATCCGCGCTGCCCGAGAGATGGGAATCGCCACGGTCGCCGTCTATTCCGAACTTGACCGCAACGCCCTTCACGTCCGCCTCGCAGACGAGGCATTTGCCCTCGGCGGCCAGACTGCGGCAGAGAGTTACCTCAATACTGAGGCAATTCTCAATGCCATCCGGGAGTCGGGGGCTGATGCCGTTCACCCCGGGTACGGCTTCTTCTCTGAGAATGCCGACTTTGCTCGGGCCATTACTGGCATGGGTGTCGCCTGGATTGGCCCCCCGCCAGAAGCGATCGATGAGATGGGCGACAAGGTGTCATCGCGAATCGCTGCACAGCGAGGTGGAGCGCCGATTGTTCCCGGAACCACCGAGTTCGCGAAGGGCCCCGATGAGATCCGCGCTTTCGGCGATGCTCATGGGTGGCCCGTATGCATCAAAGCCGCCTTTGGTGGCGGCGGTCGCGGCATGAAAGTCGTGAACTCGGCCGAAGAAGTCGACGATGCGATGGCCAGCGCTCAACGAGAGGCCAAAGCGTTCTTTGGCCGCGACGAGGTCTATGTCGAGCGCTACCTGACCTGGCCTCGACACGTTGAAGTTCAGTTGGTTGGCGATACCCACGGCAATGTCGTGTGGGTATCGACCAGGGACTGCTCAGCCCAGCGTCGCCATCAGAAACTGATCGAGGAAGCACCAGCACCGGGCCTTCCCGAAGGAGTTGAGGCGGCGATGGGCGAGGCCGCCGTCAAGGCCGCTACGGCTGTTGGTTACCACAACGCCGGAACCGTCGAATTCATCTACCAGGACGGCGACTTCTTCTTCCTGGAGATGAACACGCGACTTCAGGTGGAACACCCCGTGACCGAGGTGATCACTGGAATCGATCTCGTTGAGTGGCAGATCCGTGTCGCGTCAGGCGAGGCACTGCCAATGAGTCAGGATGAAATCGTTGCCCGCCGTCAGGGCGCAGCGATCGAAATCCGTATCAACGCTGAGGACCCCGCAGGTGGCAAGTTCCTCCCCTCCCCCGGCCCGATCACCACATTGCGCACACCGAGCGGGTTCGGCGTTCGCTTCGACACGGGATACGAATCAGGTGACGAGATCAGTCAGTACTACGACAATCTCGTCGGCAAGCTCATTGTGTGGGGCAAGGACCGCCCGACGGCGATTGCACGAACGATCGCCGCTCTCGAGGAGATGGAGGTGACGGGTGTGGCAACGACCATCCCGGCCGACCTCGCAATCCTGCGACATCCGGACTTCGCTGCGGTGGAGCACTCGACGAAATGGGTCGAGCAGACTCTCGACCTGTCGGGGGTTGGTTCCACCCCTGCGGCAACAGCGGCCGACGACGCCGAGCCGATGATCGAACGTCGCACCACTGTCGAGGTGAACGGCAAGCGTTTCGACGTGAAGATGTGGGTACCCGAATCTGCTGGTACTGCACCGGCAGGCCCTGCTGCGAAGAAGCCGCGTCGTGCCGCCGGAGGTGGCGGCGCCGCGGGTGGGGGCAATGGAACGATTTCTGTTCCGATGCAGGGAACCATCGTGAAGGTGCTCGTCGAAGTCGGTCAGCAGATTGAGGCTGGTCAACCCGTCGTCGTCCTCGAGGCCATGAAGATGGAGAACCAGATCAATGCCGACGTCACCGGCACGGTCGCCGAGGTGAAGGTGGCCGCTGGTGACACCGTCGGCGGTGGCGACACCGTTGTCGTGATCACCCCCGCAGGCTGATCAACACGGGTCACTCGGCTGCTTGGGCGAGAGCCTCGGCCAACGCCGGGTGAACTAGCAGACTCTCAACGATGTCGGTCACCGACAGGTTCGCGGTCACTGCCAACGCAATTACCGAGATCAATTCAGCCGCGTGTTGGCCAACGATCGACCCGCCGAGGACAACTCCGGTTGCCGGATCGGAGACGATCTTGACGAATCCCCGCGGGTCGTTGTTGATCAGTGCCTTTGGCGTGGTGGCGAAGGGTACTTTCGTGACCCTGATCTTTCGTCCGAGCGCAAACGCTTCCGCCTCGGCAAGACCCACATCGGCGATCTCTGGCTCGGTGAAGATCGCTGAAGCTGCCTTGTCGTAGTCGAGATGGCGGTGGTCGACCGTGTGCAGACCCATCACGTGTTCAGCGACTTTGCGGCCCTGCACCGACGCAACCGATGACAACGGCAGTTTGCCGCTGACGTCTCCAGCTGCATAGATGTGTGGCTGGTTCGTGACGCAGTGATGGTTGATCTGCACGTAGCCGCCAGCATCGGCCTCAACGCCGGCCACCTCGAGGTTCAACGTGTCGGTATTGGGAACCGATCCAATGGCGAGGACTGCATGAGTGCTCTCAACGACTCGTCCATCATCGCAGCGAACGACCACCCGTGAACCATTCTCATCGTCGGTTCGATCTATTTCGGTTGCCCGGGCACCCTTGAGCAGCCGAACACCGCGCGAGAGGAAGTCGTCTTCGAGGATTGCGGCTGCCTCGGGGTCTTTGCCGGGAAGAACCTGCTGGCGACTCACAACGAGCGAGACCTTGGCGCCGAAGGAGGCAAACATATGAACGAACTCCACGCCGGTGACACCGGAGCCGATCACGGTGACGCTCTCGGGAAAGACCTTGGGCGGATAGCAGTCTCGTGTTGTCAGGATGTGCTCGCCGTCAGGTGTGCACCATTCTGGAATGCGAGGACGGGTGCCGGTAGCGATAAGCGCTGCATCGAACGTGATCTCGCGCTCGCCTGACTCGGTTTCGACAACCAACGAGTGCGTGCCGGTGAACCGAGCTGACCCCATCACGATCTCGACGCCCTGGCTGCGAAGCAGTTGTGTGGTGTCGTTGCGCATGTGGTCCTTGATGCCGTCGATGCGCTTGACGAGTGCCGACGTGTCGACCTCTGGTGGAGCCTCAACCAGCCCCATGCCACCAATTCGATGAGAGAACGAGATCGCGCCGCCGGTGGCGATCATTGTCTTTGACGGAATGCAGTCGAGGAGATGTGCTGCGCCACCAACGATGTCGCGTTCGATCACCGTCACCTTGGCGCCCAGGCGAGCGGCGTAGGTTGCGGCCTGATTTCCGGCAGGACCACCGCCGATGATCACGAAGTGGAGGCTCACGGCGTGGAGGCTACCGGTGATGGTCGGCCCTCTGCCCGGGGGCGCCCGCTACCGTGAGGGATTCGTGGATGACGGACAACACTCCCCCGCCGATGAGGTAACCAACGCCGAGGATGCTTCCTCGGGAAGTGGGCTCGCCGCCGAACGCGAACGGCGCCTTGGCCATGTCGGCGACCTGCGCGATGGCGGCACGGAGCCGTACCCATACCGATTCGATCGATCCCACACCCTCGGAGAGCTTCGAGCCGGGTGGGGAGAACTCGACGAGGGCACCGAGACGACTGACGTAGTCACCGTTGCGGGTCGCATCATGCTCAAGCGGGACTCGGGAAAACTGATCTTCGCCACGGTTCAGGACCGAAGTGGTTCGATCCAGCTCTTCATCTCCAAAGCCGTGATCGGCGACGAGGGCTTCAGCCAAGTGAAAGACCTTGATCTCGGGGATTGGATCGGCGTCACCGGCACCATGATGACCACCCGCAAGGGTGAACTTTCGGTCAAAGTCGACTCAGCAGCGCTGCTCTCGAAGGCGGTCCGACCCCTTCCCGACAAGTGGCACGGCCTGACCGACACCGACACACGATTCCGCCAGCGGTATGCCGATCTGATCGTCAACGAGCAAGCACGTCGGCACTTCGAGGTTCGTCATGCCATCATCTCGAGCTTTCGCCGCACGCTGTCACACGCAGGGTTCATAGAGGTTGAGACGCCGGTACTTCACGTTGAGGCGGGTGGCGCCCACGCCCGGCCGTTCGTCACCCATCACAATGCGCTCGATATGCAGTTGTATCTGCGTATCGCCCTCGAACTGCATCTGAAGCGGCTCATCGTCGGGGGTATGGAGCGTGTGTACGAGATCGGTCGCATCTTCCGCAACGAAGGCATCTCGACCCGCCACAACCCTGAGTTCACGATGATGGAGCTCTATCAGGCGTTCGCTGATTGGAACGACGTGATGGACATCACCGAACTACTGATCACAAATGCGGCACGCGATGCCCTCGGCACCACCGTGCTCACGATCCGCGACACCTCGGTCGATCTCGCTGAACCATGGCCGCGCGTGCGCATGGTTGATGCGGCGAGTGAAGCGGTGGGTAGTGAGGTTCATCCGTCTATGCCGATCGACGCACTCGCTGCCATCGCCCGCGATAGTGGTGTGTCCGTTTCGCCGCACTGGACGGCCGGGAAGATCATCGAAGAGATATTCGAGGCTCACTGTGAGCAGGGGCTCGTTCGACCGACCTTCGTGACTGGCCACCCGGTCGATATTTCACCGCTGGCCAGAGTGCACCGAGACGATCCGCATCTCACCGAACGGTTCGAGTTGTTCGTCGATTCCCGCGAACTTGCCAATGGGTATTCGGAGTTGAATGACCCCGTCGAGCAGCGCGCCAGGTTTGAGGCCGAACAGGCTGCCAAGGAGGCGGGGGACGCAGAGCGTGGAACCGTCGACGAGGACTACCTCCGAGCTCTTGAATACGGGATGCCGCCAACTGGCGGGCTTGGTATCGGCATGGATCGTGTTGCCATGCTGCTGGCCGGTGTGGACTCGATCCGTGAAGTGATTCTCTTCCCAACGCTTCGACCTGAGGTGATGTAGATGTCCGAAACAACAGGTGATACTCCCGATACCACTCTCACCATTCGTATGGCCTGGGGGGCGGGCTGGGTCACCACTGCAGCCGACGGCACCGTTCTCGACGCATGGTTCCCCTGGCTCGGTTGGGGGGAAGGCGAGGCTGATGGCTTGGCGGGAGAACGACCCCGTCGAGATGAGATTCGTGATGTCACGGTGGAGCCGGTGCGAATCACTGTCGATGTCGACGAGGCCCCAGCATCGGTCGCTGATGCCTACCTTCGCCTTCACCTACTCTCACATCGTCTCGCCGCACCACGAACGATCAACCTTGATGGACTCTTCGGTGCGCTTACCAATGTGGCATGGACCAGCCTCGGGCCGGTTTCGATCAACGACCTTGATGCAGTCCGAATTCGTGCGCGTGCTGCCGGGTTGAACGTCGTGGTGAACGGGGTGGACAAGTTCCCTCGGATGACCGATTACGTCGTTCCCGCTGGTGTGCGTATCGCCGATGCATCACGGGTGCGACTCGGCGCCCATCTCGCTGAGGGCACGACCGTGATGCACGAGGGTTTCTGCAACTTCAATGCTGGGACACTCGGGGCCTCGATGGTCGAGGGTCGAATCTCGGCTGGGGTCATCGTTGGTGACGGCTCGGACGTCGGCGGTGGCGCATCGATCATGGGCACACTCTCTGGCGGCGGCACCGAGCAGATCACTGTTGGACAACGCTGCCTTCTGGGAGCGAATTCGGGCATCGGTATCAGCCTTGGCGACGATTGCGTTGTAGAGGCTGGGCTGTACGTCACTGGAAGCACCCCGGTGTTGACACCCGATGGCGACGTGGTGAAGGCTGGCCGCCTTTCTGGCCGTTCTGGACTGATGTTCCTCCGAGACGGGCGTACTGGCCAGGTAGTCACCCGACAGCGAACCGGTTCGTGGGGATCGCTCAATGAGGAACTGCACGCCAACGACTGAGCCAGCCCCGGCACCATTCCCATGACAGTTCCGACGACATCTCCTCCAGATCGACGGAAAGGATGGCTCCTGGCAGCAGCGGGAATGTTGCTCGTCTCGACCGACTCGTATTTCGTGCGACTCGGTCGAGCTCCGGGAGCCACCATGGCGTTCCTCATGGCGTGCGGCTCAACGATCAGCCTCGGAGCAGTGGCTCTGATCTCGGGAGGCGGCGTCACCACGCTTCGGCGGCGGCTGACAGCAGAACCTCGCGCTCTGCTACTTGTCGCAGTGCTCAGCGCTGCTACTCAGCTTGCCTTCATCGTTGCCGTTACGAGGTCAACGGTCTCAAACGTTGTTGTCATCGTTGCCGGTGCGCCGCTGATGGCGGCCATCGCAGCAGCGGTGCTGCTCGGCGAGCGTCCTCGGCCCGAGGTGCGCACAGCGATAGCCATGACCACTGTTGGTATCGCGGCGGTGATGTCTGGGTCACTCGGAACTTCCCGCATCGACGGTGACCTGCTCGCCGTTGCAGCCATTGTGTTTTTCGCTCTGTCGATTGTGGCGTGGCGCCGGCATCCCAATCTCGACCGTCCGGCAACACTTGCTGTCGGCTCGTTGCTCATGGCCGTCGGCACCGTATGGATGGTGGAGTGGTCAGCTCTTGACCTTCGGGCGCTCCTGGCGGGTGCAGCCATGGGCCTCGTGGCGAACCCTGCGGGACGAATGCTGTATTCGTCTGCTCCTCGATTCGCCCCGGCGGCAGAGGTTGCGATTTTAGCTCCGGTCGAAACTGTCGCTGCCACGGTCTGGGCGTGGCTTGCTTTCGCTGAAGCACCATCTGCTCGGACGGCGATCGGAGGGGCGATCGTGATTGCCTCGGTGCTCGTTGCCACCCAAGGTGGCTCGTTCAGTCGGTCGGCATCTCACGGCTGACGAAGTCGATCACGGCCTCGTTGAAAGCGTCGTTGCGATCACCAGCGACCATGTGCCCTGCACCGGCGACGTCAGCAACCTCCGCATGTGGAACGAGTTCGCGCAACTCGCGCACGCTTTCATCGCTCACGATGTCGCTCATCCGACCGCGGACGAGAAGCGTCGGGATGTCAATTGTTTTCGCTGCAGCTTGCATCCGCTCGTGGTTCACACGGCCCCTCTGTCCGTCAACACCTGAGCGGCCTGTAATGAACCGCGGGTCCCAGTGCCAATACCAACGACCGTCGCCACGCTCACGAAGGTTCTTTCGAAGTCCCGACAGATTGGTTGGGCGAGGTCGGTGAGGGTTATACGCCGCGATCGCATCGGCGGCATCTTCGAGGTTGTCGAATCCGCGCATGCCCGACCGCATGAACTCCTGGATCTTGATCCGGCCCTCGTCTTCTACTCGTGGGGCCACGTCGACGAGCACCAGACACGAGGCGAGTTTCGCTCCCGCTTCGCCGGCAACGGTGGCGAGCGCCAACATCGATGCGAGCCCACCGAGGGATGCACCAACGAGCGCTGGCGGCCGATCGCAGGATCGAGCAACGGCGATCACGTCATCGGCGAAGCGCTGAAGGTCGTAGTCGCCGTCGGGTGACCAGTCGCTGTCGCTGTGCCCTCGCAGGTCGACCGAAATCGACCGGTAACCCGCTTTGGCGAACACCGTGCCGGCTCCACCCCAGGCGTGTCTGGTCTGGCCGCCACCGTGGAGGAGCACGACGGGTGGAGCGGTGGCAGACCCCCAAACATCTGCAGTCAGCATCAGCCCGGCTGCGCTGAGTTGCTGAGTTGTCATCGCCATCTCCGTGCCATCGCTCATCAACGACCATGGTGGCAGGTGAAGCCAGCGCTGCTCCCAGCGGCGAACCCGGATCCGTCGGCGATCACCAGTTAGCGTTCGCCGCCGTGCCCGCACTCGATTCGCTCCTTGCGTTTGCCTTGGCTTCGGTGGTGCTCCTCATCATTCCTGGCCCAGCAGTCATCTACATCGTGAATCGCTCGGTTTCAGATGGCCGATCGGTGGCGCTGGCTTCAGTTGGTGGCCTAGAACTCGGAAACCTGCTTCATGCCCTGGCGGCTACTGCGGGCTTGTCGGCGATCATCGCCACCTCGGCAACAGCCTTCAATGTGGTGAAGTGGGCGGGCGCCATCTATCTCGTTTCGGTCGGCTTGTTGACGCTGATCCGCCGCCCAGGCTCGCTTGAAGTGAGGGCCGATCACATGTCACATCGCCGAGCATTTGCCCAAGGTGTGGTGGTCAATGCGTTGAACCCGAAAGTGGCACTGTTCTTTCTGTCGTATCTGCCCCAATTCGTGCAGCCATCGCGTGGCCCAGCGTGGACCCAGGTTCTGGCTCTCGGCATCGTGTTCGTCGTTCTCGGCGCCCTCACCGACTCGACATGGGCAGTTGCGACAAGCACCCTGAGGACCATGCTGCTTAAGGGCCGCTCGCTGGAATTCGTTCGCAGGTGGGTGTCGGGGTCGGTGTTCGTCGTTCTGGGTGGGCTCGCAGCACGTGCTCATCGGGCCACTTGACCCAACCCTCTCACAACCGTTCGCTCGGTCGACCTCGCCCAACCATGGCGAGGCCAACTACGACAACCAGGGCACCAACCCACCCGATAACACCGAGGCTCTCGTTCAGAATCACCACCGCCAGCACCGTTGCGGTGAGGGGTTCCACGAGCGTGATGCTGACGGCAGTCGATGAGTCGATTACTCGCAGGCCAATTCCGTACAGCAGGTAGGCGACCCCGACGGTCAGGACACCGAGATGGGCGAGCATGGCCACTCCCGACACCGATGGAACCCAACCGAGTGGCACGACG
>JBDQKN010000006.1:0-19650 GCA_040263235.1 Ilumatobacteraceae bacterium | reverse complement strand
CGAACCGTGTCAGCGATATCGAATCGGCGCTCCTGCCGAGCCGCGGATCGGAGTTCGATCAGGGCCTCTACCAGCGGAGCCACGACTGCTCTTGGATCTCCCAGCCCCGACGCGGCCGCCGCGCCAAGCCGGCTGATCATCGAACGCAACATGTCGCGCGCCCGGTCTGCCTCATCGCTCATCGTCGGGTCAGCAGCCCAGTCGATCATCGTCCGTTCAAGCGTCAGAATCGCAAGCGTTGCGGCATCGCCGTCACGCGCTTCGAGGGCGAGTTCGAAATCTGCGGCACTGTGTTCGGCTGACGCGATGAGCGAAGTCTGCATCTGTGGTCCGTCTCTGTCATCGCCCGGCACGTTGCTGTGCTCTGTGTCTGTCGTCGTCGACCCCGTAGAGGCGACGGGGGCGCGTTCGGGATCGACGAGTTCCTCAATGCCGAACACGGTTCCCGCTGGGAGTGTCCGGGAGGTGCCATCGACCCTGATGGTCACTGTGCCGTTCCCAACGACTTCCGCTCGACCGGCTTCGAGGTTGAGGATGAGGCCGGTGTGTTCGTCGATGCCGAGCACCCATGTATCCATCGGGAGTTCCTGTTCAAGGGTCCTGAGCCGTCGTTCTCCGAGGTAGCAGAAGCGTGTGTCGTGGTGCCCGCCCTCTGCATTGTCGTAATGGGGGATGACGCAGGCAGCAATCCCGAATTCGCCGAGGAGGTCGAGTCCGTCGAGCCAGTGAGGCTCAAACCCACACTTGTAGATCTCGTAGACGGGGACGGTTCTCCTGCCAACCGTGAGAGCGGCCGCTGACGCGAAGACGACGATCCCGCCCTCTCGCAGTTTGGCCTTGATGATGTCGGGGATGGGGCTGCTATGCCATTGACGTAAGGCATAGGTGGGCGAGCCGGGGCCTGCGAAGAGATAGTCGGCTGATCGAAGGAGGTCCAGCCCGCGCTCGCGTTGGAGATCGTCGATCTGGTCGAGACGTGTAAGGCCAGCTACTCGGAGGTCGACGTCGATTGACTCCGAGAAGTACTTGACCGACCGTTCAGCCAGTTCAGGAGCGTTCTCCTGGAAGCCGTATGGCGTGTCGATCAAGGTGGCAGCAACCTCGCGACGGACTGATGCCGGACCTGACGAGAGCAGGGCAGCGAGTCGACGGTGGGTGCCGACCATCGTCGGTGCAGTCTCGCCGGATCCCATGAGTGTCAGGATCCTCGGGGCGGTGGAGGTTGCATCGGAGGTCACATGCCCAGTCTGGCGTAGCTGTCCAGAAGATGCGTAGGCCGGCTCGTAGTGACCGAACACCTGTTCGGTAGGCTGATCGTATGGTCGCCCTCGCCGATAACCATGCGATGCCTGTCCGTTCGGCTGCCTCGCTATCGCTCGGCGATCACGTTCTGCCGGTATCGCCCGAGCTACTGCCGTTGTTCCCTGAGGGCGGACTGGTCCGTGGGCGAACGGTCTCCTGTAGTGGTCCGGCTGCTCGATCCCTCGCGTTGTCCATTGTTATGGCCGCGATAACCGGTGGTCGTTGGCTTGCTCTTGTCAACCTTGACGACCTCCCTGCCGAGGCATTGATGGAGTTCGGCATCCCGTTACACCGTGTGGTGTCGGTGTCATCTGGTTCGTCGACTGCAGAGGTGATCGGAGCGGTCCTCGATGGTTTCGAGATGGTCATCATCAGTTCGGGATCCATATCGTCTGCACTCGCACGGCGGGTTGCTCAACGCGTTCGTTCCCGTGAGGCAGTGGTGATCACCGTGGGTGAGTCCCGAAGCAGTGCTGTATCCCCCGACCTCGAGTTCTCCACCTCCGATCCACTCTGGTCGGGAATCGGCTGGGGGACCGGCCGACTGGTGTCGCGTCGTGTCCGGGTGGAGCGGTCAGGCCGCCGTGCACAGCGCCCGCTGATTCTCGATCTTTCCCTCCCGGCCCCGTCAGGGGTCTTGATCCCGAGCGAGGAGGTGGGCACGCTGGGGACACGACTGCGGATGGTATGAGTCGGTCAGGGATGGTCCGGACCCTGACTCTGTCGATCCCTGATTGGCCTGCGATTGCCATCTCCGAAGGAGAAGATCCGGTCGTGGTCATCGACCGCGGCCGGGTGATTGCTGCGTCGCCGGCGGCGAGGGCCTGTGGGGTCCAGCATGGGGAGCGTCGGCGCTCAGCGGTGCGCGCCTGCCCCACAGCTCGTGTGCTGCCTCGCGATCCGCTGGCAGAGGTTCGCGCATTTGATCCCGTGGTATCTGCTGTTACCGCAACCGTCTCCCCTCGGATCGAGGTCGATCGTCCGGGAGAACTCCGCTTCGATATGCGTGGCCCGACTCGACGTCTCGGTGGCGAAGATGGCGTCATCGCCACCGTGTTGGAGGCAGTGGGGACATGCCCGTCGCCACGTGCCGTAACCATCGGTGTGGCTGACGGCCCAACGGTGTCGTCGGTGGCCGGCCATCGTGCCATTGATGGTCCCCTGGTCATTCCTGTCGGTGAGTCATCAGCATTCTTGATGCCACTCCACCTCTCGTGTCTGTATGGGGTCGGGGTGTTGTCAGCAGAGACGGTTGACCTTCTGGAGCGGCTTGGGATCCGGACCGTCGGCGATCTTGCTGCGCTCGACCCGGGCGTTGTGCTCGCCCGATTCGGGGTGGAAGGGGCCCGCGCCCATTGCATCGCTACCGGGGTGGACGATCGACTTCTCGCTGCGGTCGAACCGGCGTCGTTGCCCGAACGGGAACGCCGTTTCGACGATCCACTTCCGACCACATCTCCAGCTGTCTTCACCATCCGCGAGATGGCCGAGGAACTGGCGGGGGAGTTGAGCGCCGCAGGGTTGTCGTGCACTTCGCTGATTATCAGTGCGGAGACCGACCACTCGGAATGGACCGAACGACACTGGTATCGGTCAGAGGGGTTCAGCGCGGCGGCGATGGTCGATCGTGGGCGTTGGCAGATCGACTCCTGGATCGCCGGTGGGGGCGTAGTCACCGCTGGGATTGTTCTGGTGCGTCTCCGCGTGGTTGGGGTCAAGGCGGACGTCGGTCGCCAGGACGGTTTCTGGGGTGGGATTGCCGCTGCTGATGAGGTGGCCGCGCGGGCGGTGGCGCGGCTGGCAGCGATCTGTGGAGAGGATCGGGTTCGAGTGCCGGTCTCAGCGGGCGGCCGACTCCCCGGCGAGCGGTGTGCCTGGGTCCCGGCCATGACCACTGATCTCGGTGATCCGGCTCGCTCGGACCCTGCTCCGGTATGGGCGGGCAGTGTGACTCAGCCGGCGCCGACAACGGTCCCATCTGGCAGTGACCCCATCGATGTGTTTGATGTTGCAGGGGAGCCGTTAGCGATATCGGGCCGTGGCGAGGTCAGTGCGGATCCAGCCATGGTGGTGATTGCTGGGGAGCGCCGTCGGGTCGTTGCCTGGGCCGGACCATGGCCCTTGCTCGAGCGGTGGTGGGATCCACGACATCGTCGGCGGATGGCGCGCATGCAGGTGGTGCTCGAAGATGGTCGAGCCCACTTGATCGCAGTGGAACAACGACGGTGGTGGTTGATGGGCAGCTATGACTGAGCGGCCCGATACGGTCGTTGGATGCTTCGAGAGCATTCGATAATGGACAGGCTCGGGCTTGTCCGTTCCCAGCTGGCGGCGCACACCCCGGCTGATGCCGATGAGGAGCGATCGCTGGCGCTTTTCGACTCTGAGGTCGAGCGTCTGGTAGGCGGCGGAGCAGACCCATTCGACCAACGCGACGATCCAGTCCACATCACGGGCTCGGCGATCGTGGTCGGTCCACGGGGGACGGTTCTGCTCGAACATCGTCGCCTCGGCATGTGGCTGCAGCCTGGCGGGCATATCGATCCGGGCGAGACCCCCTGGGCGGCGGCGCTCAGAGAGGCAGCCGAGGAAACTGGGCTCGCCGTGGCCTTTCCATCGCCCGGCCCGAGTCTGGTCCACGTCGATGTCCACGCCGGCGGACGTGGACATACCCATCTTGACCTTCGGTATCTGGTTGAGGGGGGCGAGGGAGATCCCGCTCCGCCGGAGGGCGAGAGCCAAGAGGTCGAATGGTTTGACTGGCCGGCGGCGATCCGGCGTGCCGGCGACCCGCGGCTAGCGGCGCTGCTGGCCCGACTCTCTGCTACCTGATCGCGTTTGCAATAAGCGAACATATGTTCGATACTCTCGTCCATGGGATTCACCAATCCCCAGTGGACCTGGAACGAACTGGAGGCACGCCTATCGGGTCGAGAACAGACGCGAGGTCGCGACGGCCGGGCTCCGGGCAGTCCATCGTGGAATGGCGGTGGCGATGCCCCGGCGTGGAGCCGCCGCCGCCAACCCTTCGAACCTCCCTCCCCTGTGTCACCAGCGCCGGCGACTCGGGTCCCCTACGCCGAACTCCACGCCCGATCGAACTTCTCTTTCCTCGAGGGGGCTTCGCATCCTGAGGCCCTTGTCACCGAGGCTGCCCGCCTCGGACTCGACGCCCTTGCACTCACCGACCGGGACGGATTCCACGGCGTCGTCCGGTTCGCCGAAGCTGCTCGATCCCTCGGCATGCCGACCATCTTCGGGTCCGAGGTCACCGGGCTTGAACCTCTCGGGGAGGCACCGGGCGACCGGATGGTGCTGCTGGCTGATGGCCCGGGGGGCTACGCCAGACTTGCCCGAGGACTATCCATCGGGCTCCTAGCCGGGGCCAAGGGGGCGCCGCGTCACGACCTCGATCGACTCGGCGACGAGGTGAAGGGTGTGGTGTGGGCCCTGACCGGGGACATGACGGGGGTGGTTCCGTCGACGCTGTGTGCTGAAGGACCGTCAGCGGCTCGCCGTGAGCTAGAACGTCTGGTCAGCCTGTTTGGACGGGACCGCGTCGTGGTCGAACTGTGGGACCACGGTGACCCCCTCGATCATCACCGCAACGACGCTCTCGCCGAACTTGCCCATCGGGTGGGGGTCGGGTGCGTGGCCGCTACCGGCGCCACCCATGCGATCCCTGCCGAAGCCGACCTAGCGATGGCTGTGCGGGCTGTCGGTGCCCGTTCAGGACTCGATGCAGCGCGAGAGTGGATACCTGCAAACGGTGGGGCCCACCTGCGGTCAGGAGCGGAGCAGCGGCGACGTTTCGAGCGGTATCCGGGCGTGCTTGAACTCACCGTCGAGGTGGCGCGCTCCGCCGCCTTCGATCTGTCCCTCGTCGCTCCTCGACTCCCTCCCTATCCCTGTCCAGACGGACTTGACGAGATGGGCCACCTGCGTCGACTCGCTTCCGAGGGAGGCCAGCGTCGCTATGGGGCCCGTCCGAGTGGAGGTGAGGATATGACACTGCGATCTCGGGCGTGGGCGACGATTGATCGGGAACTCGACCTCATTGCTCAACTCGGGTTCGCCGGGTACTTCCTTGTGGTCTGGGACATCGTCGAGTTCTGCCGCCGGAACGACATCTACTGCCAAGGCCGTGGGAGTGCAGCGAACTCTGCTGTCTGCTACGCCCTCGGCATCACGGCAGCTGATGCCGTGTCGTTGGGGCTGCTCTTCGAGCGGTTCCTCTCACCACATCGTGATGGTCCCCCCGATATCGACCTCGATATCGAATCAGGGCGTCGCGAAGAGGTCATCCAGTACGTGTATTCGCGGTATGGCCGGCATCACACGGCTCAGGTCGCGAATGTCATCACCTATCGGGCTCGTTCAGCCATTCGTGATGCGGCCCGTGCTCTTGGACACGACCCGGGTCGGCAGGATGCTTGGTCGCGGCAGGTCGACGGTTGGGGTCGCGTGGAACGTACCGCAGCCCACACCGACACCGACATCCCAGCTCCGGTGCTTGAACTGGCTGCCCGCCTTGAAGACGCCCCGCGCCATCTCGGTGTCCACTCCGGCGGGATGGTGATCTGCGATCGACCGGTGATTGAAGTGTGTCCGGTCGAATGGGCGCGTGCCGATGGTCGCTCGGTGCTGCAGTGGGACAAGGATGACTGCGCTGCCGCCGGTCTGGTCAAGTTCGACCTCCTTGGGCTCGGCATGTTGTCGGCATTGCACAATGCCGTTGATCTCGTGGATAGGCATTGCGGATACCGGATCGATCTAGCGACACTGCCCCAGGAGGATGAGGTCTATGCCATGTTGTGTCGGGCCGACACGATTGGCGTGTTCCAGGTCGAATCCCGAGCGCAGATGGCAACGCTGCCGCGGTTGAAACCTCGGCGTTTCTACGACCTGGTTGTCGAAGTGGCTCTGATCCGACCCGGTCCGATTCAAGGGGGGTCGGTGCACCCGTACATTCGACGACGTAACGGTCTCGAACCGGTCACCTATCTGCACCCACTTCTCGAGAACTCACTCGGCAAGACCCTCGGGGTGCCGCTGTTCCAGGAACAGCTGATGCAGATGGCCATCGATGTCGCCGGGTTCACTGCCGCTGAGGCCGATGAACTCCGACAGGCCATGGGATCGAAGCGGTCGGCAACACGTATGGAACGGCTTCGGGAACGGTTCTATGACGGAATGACTGCCCGAGGAATCAACGGTGCGGTGGCCGATGAGATCTACATGAAGATGAAGGCCTTCGCGAACTATGGGTTTCCCGAATCACACTCGGTCTCGTTCGCGTACCTCGTGTATGCCTCGGCGTGGATCAAACACCATGAACCAGCGGCGTTCTGCGCTGCTCTTCTGAATGCGCAGCCCATGGGTTTCTGGTCTCCTCACACATTGGTACGTGATGCGCGCCGCCACGGTGTGGCTGTCAGCACGGTCGACCTCAACGCCTCAGAGGCGGGGGCGACTCTCACCTCGGGTGGGACCGCGATCCGGTTGGGTCTGGCCCCGGTCAAACACCTCGGGACTGATCTCGCCGAGCAGATCGTCGCCGCCCGACGAGCGGAGGGTCCATACGTCTCGCCTGAGGACCTCGTTCGCCGTGTCCCAGAGGTAACGGCCGTGCACCTGGAGGCCCTCGCTACCGCAGGGGCATTCGAGGAGAGCTGTGGGCTGAGCCGTCGAGAGGCGCTCTGGTCGGCGGGGGACGTTGCCCGTTCGCGTCCCGGGACGATCCCGGGTCTGGCTGCTCAGATGTCGTCCCCACGTCTGCCAGGGATGACCCCGGTCGAGGAGGCGGTAGCCGATCTGTGGGCGACCGGCGTGTCCCCCGATGGGCATCCCACCTCATTCCTCCGATCTGAACTCACCCAACTGGGGGTGGTCACAGCTGGGGGCTTGGTCGATCACGAGGTTGATCGGACTGTGGTGGTGGCGGGGGTGGTCACCCATCGCCAGCGGCCGATGACAGCGCGCGGTACGACCTTCATGAACCTCGAAGATGAGACAGGATTGATCAATGTGGTGGTGTCCACCGGGTGCTGGGCACGTTTCCGGCAGGTGGTTCGATCAGCCCCGGCCCTTGTCGTCCGCGGGAGGCTGGAACGGTCCGAAGGGGTGATCAACATCGTGGCTGAACACATTCGTCCGTTGGCTGCTCCTGGCCGGTCGCGCAGTCGCGATTTCCGCTGAGGTCAGCCGTTGATGACCGGGACTTCTGCCATGGCCGTGGCGATGGCCTCATCGCTCAGGTCGTAGTCGACGATCTCTCCGGCGAGGAACTTCTCGTAGGCAGCGAGATCGAGATGGCCATGACCACAAAGGGCGGTGAGGATCACACGCTCCTCGCCACTTTCCTTGCAGGCGAGGGCCTCGCGTACCGCTGCCGCAATTGCGTGGGTGGGCTCGGGAGCCGGGACGATGCCCTCTGTGCGGGCGAACTGAAGGGCAGCGGTGAAGCACTCGACCTGCGGGATCGAGATCGCCTCGGCGAGACCCAACTCATAGATGTGGCTCACCAACGGAGACATTCCGTGATAGCGGAGGCCGCCGGCGTGAATGGGGTCAGGGATGAAGTTGTGCCCGAGGGTGTGCATCTTCATGAGCGGTGTCATGCCGGCTGAGTCGCCGAAGTCGTAGCGATACTCGCCCTTGGTGAGACTCGGGCAGGCGGCCGGTTCAACGCAGCGGATAGTTGGATTCATCCGTCCCGCCATCTTCTCTCGCAGGAACGGGAAGGCAAGTCCTCCAAAGTTGGAGCCTCCTCCTGTGCAGCCGACCAGTACATCGGGGGTCTCGCCAACCTTGGCCAACTGCAGCAGGGCCTCTTCTCCGATGATGGTCTGGTGCATCAGCACGTGGTTGAGCACACTGCCAAGGGCGTAGCGGGTGTTCGGGTCGGCAACTGCCATAGCGACTGCCTCGGAGATTGCAATGCCGAGACTGCCGGGATGGTTGGGATCGGCTGCGAGCAGAGAACGACCGTAGTCGGTGACCTCTGACGGGCTCGGGTGTACCGACGCTCCCCAGATTTCCATCATTGTGCGTCGGTATGGCTTGGCTCGGTACGACGCAGCTACCTGCCAGACCTCGCATTCCATTCCGTACTGGGCGGTTGCGAAGGCAAGGGACGAGCCCCACTGTCCTGCGCCGGTCTCGGTCGTGAGCTTCGTGATGCCCTCGGCGTTGTTGTAGAAGGCCTGTGGCACCGCGGTGTTGGGCTTATGAGATCCAGCCGGGCTAACGCCTTCGTACTTGTAATAGATGCGCGCCGGAGTATCGAGCAACTGTTCAAGACGGTGTGCGCGAAACAGAGGGCTTGGTCGCCAGAGGCGATAGATGTCGAGGACTCCTCCGGGAATGTCGACATAGCGCTCCATCGACACTTCTTGCTCGATGAGCGCCATGGGGAACAGGGGTGCGAAGTCGTCGGGTCCGGCTGGTTCGAGAGTTCCCGGATGCAGCGGTGGTGGCGGCGGTGCCGGTAGGTCGGGGACGATGTTGTACCACTGGGTGGGCATCTCGTCCTCGCTCAACTGGATCCGATTGGGTATGCGGTCAGCCATGACCACAGACGCTAGTCATTGACGTTGGTCGGAGTCGAAGGGACAGCCGTTTGATGGTCGCTAGCCTGAAAGCGATGCCTTCTGTCATTACCAACCGCTGTTTGAGCGTGGTGATGCCGTGCTACAACGAGGTATTGACCGTTGCCGACTGCTTGGCTGCAGTTCTGGAGCAACCGTCGGTTGGTGAGGTTGTGCTCGTCGACGACGGGTCGACTGATGGGACTCGTGAGGTACTGGCCGAGTTGATCGACGAACGGGTGCGCGTGGTGCTCCAGCCACACAACATGGGCAAAGGTGCGGCTCTACGCACCGGGTTTGCGGAGGCAACTCTCGACTATGTCATCGTTCAGGATGCTGACCTTGAATATGACCCAGCCGAGTACCCCAAGGTTCTCGGGCCACTGGTCGACGGTCGCGCCGATGTGGTCTACGGGAGCCGGTTCGCTGGAGGCGACGCACATCGGGTTCTGTTCTTCTGGCACTCGATGGGGAACAAGTTGCTCACCTTGGCCTCGAACATGTTCACCGACCTCAACCTCACCGATATGGAGACGTGTTACAAGGCATTTCGACGCGAGGTGATCCAGGGGATTGAGATCACCGAGGACCGTTTTGGGTTCGAACCCGAAGTCACAGCGAAGATGGCCGCCGCAGGCCATCGCGTCTTCGAGGTTGGTATCTCGTACAACGGACGCACCTATGCCGACGGGAAGAAGATCGGCTGGCGTGATGGCGTTCGGGCGCTGTGGTGCATCGTGCGTTACTCGCCCATCGGCCGTCGATTCTCCTGATCACGGCGCTTCTCGACGAAGGTCGTTCTGTCGGCGACCATGGTGCGCCCACCGCCGGTGTGGTTCGAGCAGGTCGGGGCTGCGACCACCGATACATAGGTGGTCACGGTCTGTTCGCACGACGGACAGGTCCATCTGAAAGGCGGTCGTTGCCCCACTCCACGGATCGATCGATTCGGGGTTGCCCGACGGGGGGTCGTTTGGGTGGTTCTGGTGCTCATGCCTTTTTATGAATAAGCACTGCTGCTAGCCAAACGCAAGCTGTTTTCTTCGTTGTGACCGACACCCCGTAGGGGTGAAATTTTGGAAATTCAGTCGTTTGGAGTGTCGTTCAGTCCGTCGTTGAAGATTCTGAACATCTCGTAGATCTCCTTGCACTGCTCGCAGACCGGGAGTTGCTTGGGATCGCGAGACGGAACCCAAACATGTCCGCACAGCGCTTCGAGTGGGGTGCCCTCAATCCGGGCCTCGAGCACTTTTGCTGCAGCGGACTCTCCAGGCTCGGTCTTGACGATGTGCGCGTGCTGGGGCTCACCGGTCTGGGGTACATGCTCAGTTTCGGGAATGGTCTCGATGGGCATGGTTTCGAGGTCGCTCATGTCAGCATCTCCGTAGCGACGCCGATCCAGAAATCGGTCGCAAGACCGAGGCTCTCAACGTCGATTCGTTCGTCATGCCCGTGGAATCGGGATCCGAATGTGGCCATATCCATGCCGGGGGAGAACAGCCCTGCCCCGTATCCGATACGTCCTCGCTGTCGGTAGAAGCGCGCATCGGTTCCACCGACCACGATGCCTGGGACGAGGCTTGAGCCCGGATAGGCGATCTGGGTTCGATGGGAAATCACATCCCATAGCCGCGTGTCCATTGCAGAGATGGTGCCGTCGGCCTGTTGCTCGGCCCCACCGATCTCGACGTGTGCCGCGAGATCGCCGATTGCCTCAACCAACATCTGAGTGACATCTTCGGCGGTCGTGCCCGGCAGGGTTCGGATGTCAACGACGAGATCGACGACATCTGGGATGACGTTGGTCTTCTGCGCGTCGGCGGGATGAATGACGTTCGGAGAGATCGTGGTGTGGGTCATCGCATGACACCCCCGAGCGAGGGTGGTGGGCATCGCGGACAGCGCATCCCACACGAGCGTCGGATCGACCAGGACGGCTTTGTTCTCGGGTGAGAGATTCATTGCAGCGACCTGGGCTCGCCACACGTCAGTGATCTCGGTGCGGGGCCGGAACTCGGCGAGTCGCCGAATGACTTCGGCTGCTTTGACGAGAGCGTTGTCGCTACCAAACGGCATCGAACCATGTCCGGGGGTGCCGGTGACGCGAAGCCGCCTCCATGCGATTCCCTTCTCGCCGACATTGATGGTGATCGTCCGATGTCCGTGGTCATCAACGCTTGACCACCCTCCGAGTTCGGTCAAGACGTAGTCGGCATCGATGACTTCGGGATGATGTTCGAACATCCACTCGGCGCCCCAGTGGCCGCCGGCCTCCTCGTCCGCAACGCCGAAGTAGATGAGGTCGCCCTTTGGTTGAAATCCGGAGCGGGCTAACTCCCGGAATGCAACAGCCATTGACGAGGTGAGGTTCAGCATGTCGATAGCGCCTCGGCCCCAGACCTCGCCATCGACGAGTTCACCTCCAAAGGGATCGCGGCTCCATCCCGCTGGGCTCACGGGAACGACGTCGGTGTGGCCCATGAGGCACAGGCTTGGTGCGCCTGGATCTGAACCCTCGATTCGTGACACCACCGATGCTCTCCCGGGATGTGACTCGAATCGTTCGATGTCGAGGCCGGAACCTTCGAGGAAGTGATGGAGGAGGTCGGCGTTACGGATCTCCTCACCAGAGTCGGGGGAGCCATCGTTCACACAAGCATTCCTGATCATCGCCTGGAGGAGTTCGGTGGTCTCAGCGGTCAGGGTGGATTCCATGTCCGCACACTATTCCGATGCACGCCTTGCGGGATCGGCGGGCGATGAGGCTAAGGTTCGGTTCATGCTGTCTGCCGCAGTTGTCGCACTCGCCCCTGTGGCGGCCATTATTGCGGCTATTGCCGCGGCGGCAGCACGCATCCCCGCCGCTGTACCCGTACGGGTCCGGAGCAGGCGGGGAAGCCGGATGGTCGGTTAGCAACCATCACAACCCCTCCCGCTCCGCCCCGATCGGCGGCGAGCGGCCGGTCGGGGTCTCCCACTGACAGGAACCCAGATGACCACGACAGAATCTCCGAGCACCGGCCCGACCGGCGTCCGACCCACCCGACCGACCACGGGCTACGCGCTGCGGATCATGGCTAGCGTCGCCTCGGCGGATGCAGCTGAGGCGGCTCGTGCTGCCATCACCGCTACCGGTGCCGAAATCCGGCGTGGCGCGACAGGTGCCGATAACGGTGCGGTTGACTGGCTAGTCGCCTGTGCCAGCGAGGCGCTGCAAGAAGCTGTTCGCGTTGAACTCTGCGCTGTTGCAGGTTTGGAGGTGGTTGCTATCTCTGATGCCACATTCGATCTGCACCTCGGCGGCAAGGTTGCGGTTGCGTCGAGAGGGGCGATCTCCGATGCTGACGACCTCGCAATGGCGTATACCCCGGGGGTCGGTCGTGTTTCGACGAAGATCGCGGCAGAGCCTGAGTCGGTGTGGCGTTACACCGGCCGATCAAACGCTGTGGCGGTGCTCTCAAACGGTACGGCAGTGCTTGGGCTCGGAGATATCGGGCCCGAGGCTGCGATGCCGGTGATGGAGGGCAAGGCTGTGCTGTTCAAGCAGTTCGCCGATGTTGATGCGTATCCGGTTTGTGTTCGAGCCAGCGGAGTCGATGAGGTGGTCGCAGTGGGCGCAGCCATCGCCCCGACGTTCGGTGGGATCAACCTCGAAGACATTAAAGCCCCTGAGTGCTTTGATATCGAGGAGCGGCTCCAGGCAATGCTCGACATTCCTGTCTTTCACGATGATCAGCATGGAACGGCGATTGTCGTGGTGGCTGCGATGCTCAATGCCGCAACGGTGGTCGGACGTCCACTCAGCGAGATGACGGTGACGATTGTGGGTACCGGCGCGGCGGGCGTCGCGTGCGCGCATCTTCTCGCCGACATTGGCGTGGGAGACATCATCGGCGTTGACTCCAAGGGGATTCTGCATTCAGGCCGCGGGGAGCTGCATCCCTCCAAACAGTGGTTCGTCGATCATGGAAATCGCAGAAATATCAGCGGTGGTGCCCGCGAGGCGATAGTCGGCGCCGATGTGCTCATTGGACTTTCGGGCCCCGGTGTGATTGAGGCGGAGTGGGTCGCTGAGATGGCGGCGGACGCGATCGTGTTCGCATTGGCGAACCCGGTTCCCGAGATCATGCCTGAGCTCATGCCTGACAATGTCGCTGTTGTCGCCACCGGTCGCAGCGACTACGCAAACCAGATCAACAATGTGTTGGCGTTCCCCGGAGTGTTCCGAGGACTGCTTGATGTTCGTGCGACGAAGGCGACCATGGGGGTGAAGCGGGTTGCTGCACAGGCACTCGCTGCGATGGTCGAGTCGCCGACGGCCGAGCGCGTGATCCCAGGGGCGTTCGAGCCCGGAGTCGCGGATGTGGTTGCGCGAGCGGTGTCGGAGCAGGCCACAGCCGAGGGTCTGGCCCGATTGCCGCTTTGAGCCCTCCGGTGGGGGATGTCCAATGATCCTGATCGATCGGCCGTTGTGGTGGTACCGAGGAAGACGGTGGAGCCACCTAGTGAGTGACGAATCGATTGACGAACTCGAAGAGTTTGCCGAGGTGAATGGCATTGATCGGCGGGCCTTTCAGGGAGATCACTACGACGTTCCTGAGGAATACCATCAACTGCTTATTGCGGCGGGCGCCAGCGAGGTCTCAAGTCGAGAACTGCTCAGGAGACTTCGCGCTGCGGGCCTTCGGCTCACTCCTGCGGAGCGTCGTCAACGCGCACGCATCTGACGCTCTCGCCTAGAACGAGCCAATCGTGCAGGGTGATCGGGTCGAGTATTCGTTCGATCTCGGCGCGGCGATTTGGGTCGTTGGCATCGGCTAGTTCGCCCGGTCGGATGCTGACGATCGCAAGTCCGGCCGGCGCTGACTCAGGTGAATGCATGAGTGCGTCGCTGAAGAAGCGGGCCACCTCGAGGATGTCATCGGGGTGATTGGTCCCGGTGATGGTCACCAGACCGGTCCCGCATGAGTGCTCGTCGAGGAGCATGACCAACGTTTCGTGTCTCAATGGGTGGTGGAGGGCGAGAGAGGCCACGGCGAGAAGGTCGTGACTGTCTCTGATGGGGTCAAGGTTCGAACGCGGAGCGTCATCGGGTTCGAATGACGCGAGTAACTCGAGGGTGGGCAGATCGGTTATCTGACGACCTGAGGGTGCGTGGTGGGCCATGGGTCCTCCGTGATGTGACGGGTGGGCCCGCAGGCGATGAAATGATCCTTTCATTGGGGTGTGGCAGTTGTTTGGCTCGTCTCCGCCGCTGTGACCTCCGGTACCGTGCCGGTGTGCCCCCCACGCTCACGATGTTTCACAATCCTCGATGCTCGAAGTCCCGTGCTGCACTCGAGATCCTCCAGGAACATGGCCTCAGTGTTGGGACCGACCTGGTCCTTGTCGACTATCTCGCAGAACCTCCGACGGCGGCGCAACTTCAACACGTCATCGAGGGAGCGGCCGAGTCCCCGCGGGAATTCCTGCGACTCGGTCCCGATGTTCCCGTGGATGGCATCGATCTCGACGACCCCATCGCAGTGGCTGCTGTCCTTGCATCCAACCCGGCTGCCCTTCAGCGTCCCATCGTCACCGATGGAGTTCGATCGGTGATCGGGCGACCACCCGAACGGGTCAAGGAACTCCTCGGTGGCTGATCAGACTCCCCGTGCGGGGTCGGTTCGGTCGCTGCGTGACACCGATTGGTCTCATCTGCTGACGCTGTTGCGCGACCGCCGCCAGGGCCTCGGTATTGCTGTCGCACTCGGGTTGGCCTGGACCTTCGGGAAGATCGCCGTACCTCTGCTGACCCAAGCAGCCATCGATCGTTCAATATCAGCGGACGGTTCGGTGTTGGTCTGGGCGGGGGCGATCGCAGGCGCCGGTGTGGTGACCGGATCGTTCACCGCCGCTCGACGTCATATCGCATTCCGCGAATCGCGAATGGTTGAAACACTGCTGCGAGAACAAATTCATGACCACGTTCTCGGTCTGCATCCGGCGTATCACGACCGGGCGCAGACGGGGCAGTTGATGAGCCGGATGTCGGCTGATCTCAATCAGGTTCAGATGTTTGTGGTCATGATTCCGCTCACGCTCTCGCACCTGGCGCTGATCATCGGCGTGGGAGTCACCCTCGTAGTCCTCGATCCATGGCTGGCACTCGTGGCGCTCGCTCCACTGCCCTTCGTGAATGTCACAGCGAAGAAGTTCTCGAACGCAATCCATCCTGCTGTTCTCGCTGTGCAGTCTGAGCAAGCGCAGCTCTCAGCGGTGGTGGAGGAGTCGATCGCTGGCGTGCGGGTGGTGAAGGGATTCGGGGCCGAACGCGTGCGGATGGAGGCACTCAGCACTGAGGCTGACGACATTCAACGAGTCTCGCTCCGCGCTGCCGAGATCCGCTCCCGGTTCCTCCCCCTGATTGAAATTCTGCCCGCGCTCGGCCTGATCGGGGTGCTTGGTGTGGGCGGGTTACGAGTGCTCGACGGTGCCATGACGGTGGGTGAACTTGTGGCCTTCAACTTCTTCGTCACGCTCCTCGTCTGGCCGCTGAGATCCATTGGGATGACGGTTGCGTTCGGGCAACGTGCTGCAGCAGCGCTCGAACGGGTCCACGAGGTGCTCTCGGTCAATCCAGCGATCGTCGATCCGTCGGAGCCGACGGCACTCCCGTCGACAGGCACCCTCGGGTCGGTGGAGATGAGGGGCGTCAGATTCGCGTACGGCGATCAACTCACCGTGCTCGACGGCCTCGATCTTCACATCGCGCCTGGAGAGTCGCTCGCGATCGTCGGTTCGACTGGGTCAGGAAAGTCGACCATTGCCAGATTGCTCTTGCGCTTCTATGACCCCGACGACGGTGCCATCGTGCTTGATGGTGTCGATCTGCGCGATCTGCGAGTCGACGATGTACGTCGGTCTGTTGGCATCGTGTTCGAAGAGACGCTGCTCTTCAACGACACGGTGGGCGCGAACATCGCGTTTGCTTCACCGACGGTCGACCCGATCGCTGATCGGTCCCGTGTCATCGAGGCGGCTCGCCTCGCCGGCGCGGCCGACTTCATCGCCGAATTGCCCGACGGCTACGACACGGTGCTGGGTGAGCGTGGGTATTCCCTCTCTGGCGGACAACGGCAACGGATTGCCATAGCTCGGGCAGTACTTGCCGACCCGAGGGTGTTGATTCTGGATGACGCCACGAGTGCCGTCGACCCCTCGAAGGAGCACGAAATCCGGTCTGCGATGGCCACGGTGATGGAGGGGCGAACCACGATCGTGATCGCCCACCGCCCCGGGACCATTGCCATGGCTGACCGGGTTGCCCTGCTCGATGGAGGACGGATTGTGGAGGTTGGTTCACATGAAGAACTCCTCGCAAGGAGCACCCGCTACCGCGAGGTGCTCGCCGCCCAAACCGAGGCGACCGTCGGGGGTGATAACTGATGTGGGGCGGAGCCGGAGTGGACCCCGAGGATCGGCTCGACCGCGCTGAGGCGGCTCAGGTGCTGCGTCGGGCCGCCCGTTTAGCCAAGAGCCAGCGCCGGACGGCAGGAGCAGCTGTCGGGTTCGTCGCCATGGCTACTGGCACCGCGCTATTCGGTCCACTCTTCGTCCGTCATGGAATTGACGCCGGCATCAGGACGGGAGACCGGGGGGCATTGGCCGTGGCAGTGGTCGGCTACGTGCTCGTGGTGCTGTTGGGCTACGTCGGGTCGCGGCGTCAGTACATCCTGGTGAACCGTGCTGGGGAGGGTTTTCTTCGTGAGTTGCGGCTCCGGCTGTTTGCTCACATCCAACGCCAGTCGCTCGGTTTCTTTGATCGCAACAAAGCCGGGGTGCTCGTGTCGCGGATGACGGCCGATATCGAGTCGATGTCTGAACTCGTGCAATGGGGACTACTCCAGTTCGTGTCGGCCGGCATCCTCATTTCGGTAGCGCTCGTGGTGCTGATGGTTCTGTCGTGGCAGATGACAGTGGTGGCGTTAGCCGTCCTGCCGATTGTCGTTCTGGCATCGATCGTGTTCCAGCGTCGCTCGAACGATGCATATCTCGAAGTCAGGGAGCGTGTCGGACAGAACCTCTCGACGATCCAGGAGCACCTGGCGGGAGTCAGAGTGATCCAGGCTTCAGCCCGCACCGATGAGCAGCGACACCGTTTCCGAATGTCGAACCGCGGGTTGTTCAGTGCCCATATGCGGACCGTGAGGGTGTCTACCTGGTACTTCGGTGTGGTGGAACTCGCTGGGGTTCTCGCTACGGCTTTGGCGGTGTTGGCCGGTGGGTGGTTGGTTGATCGCCAGGCGGTGAGCGTCGGTACGGTTGTCGCGGTTGTGTTGCTGCTGGCGAGTCTGTTTGAACCGGTTCAGCAGCTTTCGCAGCTCTACAACACCCTGCAGTCGGCCACGGCATCACTCCGCAAGATGTTCGACATCCTCGACACTGAGCCAGAGGTGGACGAGCACCACGCATCAGTAGATCTCGGTGATTCGGGTGACGTTGTCGTCGACTCTGTGACCTTCACCTACCCCGGGTCTGACGTACCCGCCTTGACCGATGCTTCGCTGACGATCGCGTCGGGAGAACGCATAGCGCTCGTCGGTCCGACGGGGGCGGGCAAGTCAACGCTCGCCAAGTTGATCGCCCGGCTCTACGACCCTGATCAGGGAGTGATAGCGCTCGGCGGCACCGAACTACGTAATGCCACGATGTCATCGCTCAGACAGCGGGTAGTGGTGGTCCCACAGGAGGGGTTTCTCTTCAACGGAACCATCGCTGACAACCTCCGCCTCGCGCGGCCTGAATCCACCGATCTCGAACTCCTCGATGCCCTAGACCGCATCGGTGTAAAGGGCCGCTTCACCGACCTTCCCGACGGGCTCGACACCGAAGTTCGAGAGCGCGGTTCTCGACTCTCTGCTGGGGAGCGCCAACTCGTGTCGCTTGCTCGTGCAGCCCTCGTTGATCCGACGGTCCTTGTGCTCGACGAGGCCACTTCAAATCTCGACCCAGGGACCGAGTCCGAGGTGGAGGCAGCGCTTGAACGCTTGATGTCTGGTCGTACCGTGGTCGTCGTGGCGCACCGCCTATCGACGGTCAGGCGCGCCGATCGGATTGTGGTGTGCGACGGGGGTCGTCTGGTTGAAGTGGGTACCCACGACGAACTCGTTGCCATTTCTGGCGGTCGATATGCACAGTTGTCCTCGGCGTGGGAGGCATCTCGCCCCGTCGCCGGTCAGGTCGTAATCGACTCAGGCCTCAACTGAGAGCACGAGCACGAACTCGACGAGGC
Source organism: Ilumatobacteraceae bacterium (assembly GCA_040263235.1). Classification (GTDB taxonomy): domain Bacteria; phylum Actinomycetota; class Acidimicrobiia; order Acidimicrobiales; family Ilumatobacteraceae; genus Casp-actino5. The sequence continues at coordinate 1,485 of JBDQKN010000006.1, read as the reverse complement.
CGTCGGGTTCGACGGTGATTCCCGGAAGAGAGGGATCGACGATGTCGAAGTCGGTGAAGAGCACCGGTACGGATCCAAGGAGGCCGATGCGACCATTCTCGACCCGGGCGGTGATCGATGCGATGACCGACTGAGTGACTCCTCTGAGGGTCAGGTCTCCCGGAACCTCAACTGAGACTTCCACACCCTCGTCGGTCGAGGCTGCGAGATCGATGGCCTCAGTGAGCGAGAACGTGGCGGTCGGGTAGGTCGTCGCGTCCATGATGCGACCACGGAACTGGTTGTCCCGGCGCCCGTCATCGCTGGTGATCGAGGCGACATCGACTTCAAAGGTGGCCTCGGTCAGCATGCCCTCGTCGATCGTGACGCCACCAGTGACCTGATCGGTGCGACCGACGCCCTCAGTATTCACTCCGAAGAGGACCTCCGCTACTCGATATCCGACTTGCGAGCCCTCGTCGACCGCCCAACGAACTCCGGTGCGTTCAGCGGCGGGTTCGCCGCTGGTCGTGCTCGTAACGGGAGCTGATGTTGAGCTCGCAATGGTGGTGTCGACAACGGTGGTGGCTGCTGCTGTCGTGGACGTCGCACCCAGCGCAGCGTCAAGGTCGGCGGTGCTCAGGGCGTCCGGTGCGTCGTTGAGCACCTGGGTGTAGAAAAGAACACCTCCGTAGAGCAGGGCCACGCCGATGATGACGATGATGACCACGCGGGTGAATAGGCGCCGGGGGAATGCCATGTGGTCAAGTCTCTCACGGCGTCCACCCGCAATCACTTTGTGCCGGTGTCGTGGTGTGAGCGCAGAGGCGACACAATGTGATCATGACGACTGCTGATATTCCATTTCGTTCGATTCCCGCCGTGGTCACCGCTCGTTCCGCGCCACGGTCGGCAACCCTGATCGGTTTGGCAGTGGCAGGCACCGGAGCGGTCCCGCGCCAACTGGGGCTCAATCGACGGGCCTTGGAACAGCACGGTTTCTCTGGTCGACTCGGCCAGACCCTCGTCATCCCTCGACGTGACGCTGCAACCGTGATGGCAGTAGGTGTTGGGGATAGTCCCACTTCGGGTGATCTGCGCGACGCCGCAGCGAGTTTTGTCAGGGCGGCCGGCAAGCACCGCGACCTTGCGTGTGATCTCGTCGATGCTGGCGCGTCGGTTGCCGCGGACTCTCGTGCAGTCGCTGAGGGATTGATCTTGGGTAATTATCGCTATCCGGGAATCACCGAGAAGCCGTCGACAGATTCGAGCGTGACGACGATCACTGTGTTCGGATCGGCTTCGGCCCGTTCGATCGAGTCGGGAGTCCGTCAGGGGACGGTTGCCGCCCGAGCTGGAGTGCTTGCGCGTGATCTAGCCAATACGCCGCCGGCCCATCTCAATGCTCGCGACCTTGAGGTCATCACTCTTCGGCTCGGGCGGGAGTTCGGCTTTGGCGTCGAGGTCTTCGATGAGGAGGCGCTCGAGGAGATGGGTTGTGGCGGG